>JAIETO010000113.1 GCA_019745005.1 Burkholderiaceae bacterium | reverse complement strand
GCCGCGTTGCCAACAGACCAAATCGTCGTGCCCGCCGTTGGCTTGCCTTCGGCATCTGTCCATGTAAAAGCAGTGCCACCCCATGACTGCACGTCGATACCGAGATGCGTCTTGTACCAAGCGGTGAGTCTTGCAGGATCTGGTGAGTTAAAAAAGATACCGCCTATGCCTGTTACTCGTTTCATGCTTGTCTCCTTGACTGAGAGCTTAATGGATGCGGCGAACGCTTCACAAATTTCTGCGTAATTTCATCGTTTTGGCGGCGTTTTTAAACGGTTAAAGTTATTTTTTTATCACACGCCATTAGGTATTTGTCTATAAAAGAATTTATATTTTTCGCCAAACGTCAACTAGTTCTTCAAACATACTTTTTTCGTTGTTTCGCGCGATTGACGTTGAGATTGTAAAGTTCGGGAGATGCTGTTCAAGAGCTTCTAGAACGCTTTTTGCACCGTTCTCTCTTCCTAGGAAAGAAATTGACATTCCTGTGTTGCTGGTAATTACCCAACAATAGTCAAATGGAGCAACGTCAAAAAGTCCAGCTAATTCGATAAGTTGAATTTCAAAGATAGGTATTCGTTTTAATGTTTTTTTATATCCAGTTTCAATGATTAAATCATTTAAGCGTAACGCTGACTTGGCTTCAATTCGTGCTAAGTTAAGTAGCCACAAGAAGTAAAGAGTAAAGCATATTCCTAATGCAAAAGATATGAAATTCCTCGTTACATTCATCTAAAAGCCTTCTTCTCAAGGGTGGTTCTTTTTTCAGCGACTTTACAATTTCAGTTGGGTTAATCCGATTGACAAAGTATGCATCAGATCGATACAGTTTATTTCAACTTTTGTGACGAGCGTAGTGTTTCGCTTTTTCCACGCTTCAATGTTTGAAGTTCTCTAAGTTGATAAAATTTTTCAAGCACAATCAAACTGCTATCATCAAACTTTTAGATTAATAGCGACTCCTATGCGTGGTTTCTTTCTTTTGACTTGGTTTGCACTTGGCTTCAGTTTTTCTCATGCGGCAACAGCGGAAAGTAAGCTTAAGATCGAAACACCAAACAAAGCCAACGCCTTGCCCGGCGCGCCTTGGCAATTGATACGCTTAAACGAAAAAGTGCCACCGACGCGTTACCGTAGTTTGCTATGGGATGGGGTGGATGCGATTGAGGCGGTGGCGAATGCCAGTATGGCTTTGTTGGCGCATCCCTTGGATTTCGATTTGAAAAGTAAGCCGATTTTATGTTGGCGCTGGCGCATCGATGCGCCTTTAAAGACGGCGAATTTAGCGACCAAAGAGGGTGATGATTATGCTGCGCGGGTGTACGTGACCTTCAAGTTACCCAGCGAGGCATTGAGCTTTTCAACCCGCATGAAATTGTCGATGGCGCGCAGTATTTATGGCAGCAATGTACCTGATGCCGCGCTGAATTATGTGTGGGATAACCGTTACCCGAAGGGCACCAAACAGCCGAGCGCTTATACGGATCGCGCATTGATCGTAGTCGTGCAGACGGGTGCCGAGTTAGCCGGACAGTGGGTGATGGAGAGGCGCGATGTTTTTGCTGATGTCGCGCAGGCGTTTGGTACTGAACTGGCGCAACCGACTTTATTGGCCGTGGCTGCTGATACAGATAACACGGGTGAGTCAGCGCGCTCTGGGTTTGCTGATTTGCATTTTGTGGCGCGTGATGCCGCTTGTAATTTTCCGGCTTTGCACTAGCGGCGCTGTGTTTTTAGTGGGGCGCCCGACGGTGCCGCTGCCGCCCGTATTCGCGTTGGCGGTCTAAGGTTTTGGTGGCGACAAAAATTTCGCGAATAAAATAGATGAGTCCACCAATTAGCGCCAATACGCCCAAGACGAACAGGGCGGCAATGATCTTATCGAGGCCTAAGCCTGTGGCGTCTCCCAAAAACAAGGCGGCAATCACCAGGCAAATCAGCAACGCACAGGTGGTACTTAGTGTGATGGCGCGATTGATTAAATGTGATCGGTCATACAGTTCGTTTAGTTCTGCACTAAGCAGGCTGTTCTCACTGGCTTTTACGTCAGCGTCAAACAAATCTTCCAATGCGCGCGAACGGTCAATAATACGTGCCAAGCGGTTGATCAGGACGCTCAAAACGGTGCCTACGCCCGTCAGCAAAAACACAGGCGCAATCGCAAGTTGTATTGTATGGCTGACGTCGCTGAGTTGCAGGTTAAGCAAAGTAAACTCCATGGTGTTCGGCAATGCGCCCGAATTTGCTGGCGCTGAGTGAAGTAGTTTACCCGATTCGTGCACGACTGCACGGTGCGCTCATTTGACGCGCGTAAAACTGATTTTTGTATCGTTATAGCTAGATTGAGGAAAACCGGTGAACCTTGAAACCATGCCAGCAATCTTCTTTGGCCACGGCAGCCCGATGAACGCCTTGGAGAACAATTCTTATACCCAATGTTGGGCAGATTTGGGCGCGCGTTGGCCGCAGCCAAAAGCGATTTTGATGGTATCGGCGCATTGGTGTACGCATGGCTTGGCGCTCACTGCGATGCCAAAACCGCGCACGATTCATGATTTCGGTGGTTTTCCACCAGCGCTGTATGCGATGCAGTATGCGGCGCCAGGTGACCCTAGTTTGGCGCGCGAGATTGCCGACGCTCTCGCTCCTTTGCCAGTGGTGTTAGATGCGTCGTGGGGCTTTGATCATGGCACGTGGTCAGTGCTATGCCACGCCTACCCAAAGGCGACCGTGCCGGTGATTCAATTAAGTTTGAATTACCAAATGGCGGTTAATGAACTGCCGCAATTTCATTTCGAGTTAGGCCAGCGCTTAGCCCACTTACGTCAACAGGGCGTGATGATATGCGGCAGCGGCAACATCGTGCACAATTTGCGCCGCATGAATCCCAATTCGACGGGTGAAACTTGGGCGCACGATTTCAATGATGCGATGCGAGAAGCGATGTTGGGTGGTTCGTTTGAACGTTGCGTGGCATATCGAGAGTTAGGTGAGATTGCCAGTCTTGCGGTGCCGACCATGGAACACTTTTTACCGCTTTTGGTGGTCTTAGGCGCGCGCTTACCCCAAGATCAGCTAGAGATACCGATTGACGGCATCGAGTTGGGCGCCATTAGCATGATGTCAGTGCTCTTGCATTGCAGCTTATAATCGCCATTTACATTGTTCCCCTTTTTTAAAGTGAAAATGACCATGTCAGACGAAGCAGAAATCAAAGACGCACCGCGCAGCAGCTTTTTGGATGAAAAAGCCTTTAAATCCCGCACCGTACTAGTGTTTGGTACGGTGAACGACAGAATGGCCGCCGATGTTAGCAGTAAGTTGATTGCGCTCGCAGCAGAATCAAAAGAGCCGATCACGATGTTGGTCTCTTCACCGGGTGGTCATGTCGAATCAGGTGATGTGATTCACGATATGACCAAGTTCATTGAAACGCCCGTCAATATGATAGGGACGGGTTGGGTCGGTAGTGCCGCCGTGAGTCTTTTTCTCGCCGTGCCGAAAGAGCGACGCTTTTGCTTGGCCAACACGCGTTTTCTAATTCATCAACCAAGCGGCGGGTTCGGCGGGCAAGCGAGTGACATCGCCATTCAAGCACGTGAGATTGTCAAAATCAGGCAAAGGATTGCCGCACTCATCGCACGTGAATCTGGCCAAACTTTAGAGAAAGTCTCGGAAGATATCGACCGCGATTATTGGATGACAGCGCAAGAAGCGGTGGATTACGGTCTGGTTTCTAAGATCATCGAGAAGCAATCTGAAGCGAAATAACGTCAACTACCGTGCGGCGCTCGACTAGGCGGGTACTGCTAGTTTGAGATAACAAAATTAAAAGCTTTACCGCAAAGGCGCAGAGAGCGCAGAGAAAAGCTTCATTCTTTGCGTTCTCTGCGACTCTGCGGCAAGGTTTTTGACTTCCGTTTTTTCTAATCAACATCGAACCTAAACTAGCGTGGTAGTTAATATACCGCCCCTAGTTTTATTTCAATACGCTTTATATTAAGGCGCAAATATCCAAAAAAATATTTATTTTTAGGGAGTATGCGTAAAATCATACTTCTGTTGCCCGCCTATTAGGTTTTTAAAGGCAGGCTTAAGCTGACCTCTAAACCGCCCTCGGTGAGATTGCGCATACTCAAATTTCCCCCATGCTGTTGCGCGATGTTTTGGGCGATGGTGAGGCCTAGGCCGGTGCCGCCACTGTCGCGCGAGCGTGAGGTTTCAATTCTGAAAAAGGGCTCTAGTACGCGGGTCTGCTGCTCTACCGGAATGCCAGGCCCGCCATCACGGACGATAATTCTCACTAAGCGCTTGCCACTTGTATGGTCTTTTTCAATATGGAGTCGCGCGTAGTGGCCGTATTTAACCGCGTTATCAATCAAATTATTCAGCGCACGACGCAGAGATTGCGGTCTTGCCATCACGGTGTAGCCAGTTTGCTTTTCGCAGCTGACGTCTTGCCCCGCATCGTTTGCATCGGTGCACACGCTGTCGAGCAGCGAGGCCAAGTCTAGCGGTTGAAACGCCTCGTTGCTGTCCATACTGCGCGCTAACTCTAAGCCCTCTTTCACCATCGCTTGCATGTTGGATAAGTCTTCAATCAGCTTATCGCGCAGTTCCATATCGCTGACTTTTTCTAAGCGCAAGCGCAGGCGGGTTAGTGGGGTTTGCAGATCATGCGTAATGGCGGCCAACATATGCGTGCGTTGTTGTATGTGTTGCCGAATGCGGTTTTGCATGGCGTTGAATGCACGTGTGGCTTGCAAGATTTCTGTGGCGCCGGTTTCGGCTAAGGGCGGGTGATTGATATCGTGACCCAGATCCGTCGCCGCTTGCGCCAAGGTTTTTAAAGGGCGTATGGTCATACGTGAGACGATTACCGCCAGTAGCGCAATGCTCACCAAAAACATCAGTAAGTCCATTAAAAATTCGGGCCGCATTGGCGGTAAGGGATTGCGCGGTAATTGCGCCAAAATACGCAAACCGCTGCCATCATGTAAGCCTATTCCTATTGCCTCACATGGCTTGTGACCCGTGCGCCGTTCGAACCCAGGCTTAGGACAATCTTCCGGCCTTTGTGGCAGAGAAAGAATTTTAAACTCCGTGCCCAAGCGTTCTTTGAGTTCGGTAACGTAGGGCGAATCTGGCAAGGTGCTGCCGTCCAAGTTAGTCATGGTCTTCACGCGTAAGCCTATGCGCGGCGCATTCTGCAGGAACTCTTCGCGGCTGGCGGGTGGTAGAGCGTTCAGCGCCAAGATTAATTGTTCCGCCCGATCAAGCGCGTGCGAATCGCGAAATTGCGCGATGGCTTTTTGTCGCTCACCAAAACTCAGCCACCAAGTCAGAACCGTCGAACCAATAATGCCGAATAATAAAATGGCAAAAATACGGCCGGAGATGGAGCTAAACAGCGACTTCATTTGCTGACGCTGCGAGCAACTAGACGGCCGCTCATACGAAGTGAGATAAAAAAAGCGGGTGGCATTTATTCCATCTTTTCTTTAGTCACCGCGACCGCTAAAACATAACCACCATTGCGCACCGTCTTAATAATTTGCGGTGTACGCGCATCTTCCTTGAGTTTTTGGCGTAAACGGCTAATTTGAATATCGATGGATCGATCAAAGGGATCAGCATCGCGACCATGAATAATATTCAACAATTGGTCGCGCGTGAGAACGCGATTAGGTTGCTCTAAGAAGATCATCAACATGCGAAATTCCGCGCCCGACAAGGCGGTGACCACGCCATCTTGGTCGACTAAATGGCGCGCCGTTAAATCTAAAGTCCAATTGGCAAACTTAAATTTCTGTTGATGCTCTCCATTGCTTAGTCCTTGGGTGAGTGTCGTACGGCGCATCACGCTGCGGATGCGCGCCAGAAGTTCGCGTGGCTCAAATGGCTTGGGCAAATAATCATCGGCGCCCATTTCCAAGCCAAGAATTCGGTCAAGCGGCTCACTGCGGGCGGTGAGCATAATAATCGGCAGGCTTGATTTCGCACGCAGGTTGCGGCACAGGGTTAAGCCATCATCGCCTGGCAGGTTGAGATCGAGCACGATCAGGTCTGGTTGATGTTGGTCTAATGTCGCCCACATGCCGTGCCCGTCGGCGGCGATCAAGGTGGCATAACCATTGGTATTCAGATAATCGGCCAACAACTGGCGTATGTCGCGGTCGTCGTCGACGATCAGTATTTTATTTTGCGTGTCCATGCTCGTTATTATGGGTTGGTTATGCGCAAAGACGGCTGCGCTTTTGTATCGAGTTGTTGTAGGTAATTCTAAGTGAAACACGCACTGCTGCGCTGCCATTTCGTAATTTTTACGCGTAGATACAGAGCGATACAAAGCGCCTATCTATCGATACGCTTGTGCGTTCGCTTTGCGGCACACTTCGCAGCATGGAACGGGCAATTGGGTCAACGACAAGCTTGCGACTGAAAAATGACTTTGATTCCATTTTTGATCAACTTAGGACTAACGCAAAATTGTTTCGGTTAGGCGCGTCCTTTGCGACAAGACAGCACAACAAGGCTGGGGCAATTTTGCGTAAGGCCTATCACTTTTAAAGAATGCGAGAAAACCATGATGACGAGTAAAACAACGCTACGCGGCTTGATCGGCGCAATGGCTTTATTGGCTTGCTCAGCAAGCTTTGCACAAGCCGCAGCGGGCGGTGGCTCTGGTGAAGGAGGATGGCCAGACCGGCCCGCACCAAGCGAAGCACAACGGGCGGAATTTTTTGCCAAAATGAAAGCACACATGGCGAAGCGCCAAGCGGAAATTCACGACAAATTAAAGCTGAGCAGTGCGCAAGAATCAACTTGGAAGGCCTTTATCGAAGCCGTGACGCCAAACAGTTTGCCGACACCGCCAGATCGAAAAGGATGGGAAGGCTTGAACGCGCCAGCCCGTTTAGAAAAAATGTTAGAACGCATGAAAGAGCATCAAGCAAAATTGCAGGCGCATTTGTCTGCATTGAAATCGCTGTATGCCGTACTTAATCCTGAACAACAAAAGATCATGGATGAAAGCTTGCATCAAATCATGCATGAAAGAATGCGCGGACGGATGCATGGACGAATGCATGAACGCGGTGGACCTGGGTTTTAACGCACGGTTTGGTAGCAAGGGGCTGGGCGTTAAATCATCGAGGTAAATTAGGCGTAGCGGCGCGCGGCATCTAAGCCTAAGCCCGCTCCGATGCTGCCGAACAAGTCACCTTCGACTTGCTTGGCGGCTGGCGCAAGGCTCGCAATGCCGCGCCGCAAGCCACGCACGCCGCTGGAACCGCCTGTAAAGAACAGCGTGTCGATCTGCTTAGGCTTGATGCCTGCAGACTGCACTACTTCAGAAATCGTGGTTTGGATGGTTGTCATGAGTGGTGCGATGGCACTATCGAACCCAGTTTGCGTAACATCTAAATAGCAAGCGTCTGCCTTAAGATCTTTGCTCTTAAGGCGGCTTAATATGCGCCGCACATGGTCTTGCTCTGAGAGCGCGATTTTCGCTTCTTCCGCTTGTATTGCTAACCAATGGCCATCGCGCTGTTCTAATAAATGCATCAGACGTTCGACTCTTGTACGCAAATCGGCATCATCAATTTCGCGCAACACGTCATGCAACTCGCGTGCGACTTTTTGCGTGTAGACCAAATTGATGGTGTGCCAAGTTGCTAAATTGTAGTAATACGAAGAGGGCATGGCAATGCCGCTACTCAACTGCCCACCAGACCCAAGCAGCGGCATAATGTGGGCGAGACTTAGGTATTTATCAAAATCGGTACCGCCTATGTGCACACCGCCATGGCCAAGTATGTCACTGTGGCGCTCAATTTTCTGGCTGCGTTCTGGCGACAATCGGATTAAGGAAAAATCCGATGTGCCGCCACCAATATCGGCCACCAAAACCAGTTCTTCTTTACTGATGCGCGATTCATAGTCAATCGCTGCGGCTATCGGTTCGAATTGAAATGCGATGTCTTTAAAACCAACCGCATGGGCGATTTCTTCTAAGCTGTTTTGCGCTTGTTGGTCGGCTTTTTCATCATCGTCAATAAAATGTACGGGACGCCCAAAAACGGCCTGTTGAAAATGCTGACCCGCATCACGTTCAGCACGCGATTTAAGCTCGCCAATGAAAAGCGTTAACAATTCTTTGAACGGCAAGGAGCGACCTTGCACTTCGGTTTGCCCATCTAAAAGCGCTGTGCCGAGCAAACTTTTCATGGAGCGCATGAGGCGGCCTTCGTAGCCTTCTAAATAAGAGTTCAATGCGGCGCGACCGAAATTGGTTTCATTTTCGTCGGCATTAAAAAACACCACAGAAGGCAGCGTGACTTTGTTGTCTTCAAGTTGAAGCAGGGCTGTTCGGCCGGTCTGTTGCCAGCCGACGGTGGAATTTGAAGTACCAAAATCTACGCCACATGCTTGCGCCATGAGAATTCCACTAGGGTTGGAGTTTATTTGTTAAGCAAGCTGGTCGCTTTTGATTTGCGGCTGGTGCCAAGCATTAGCTGATTGATTTGTCATCTGTGGGCAAATGTCGTACGACGAGCAATTGATCAATCCGGTAATTGTCGATATCCACCACTTCAAATTTGTAGCCAGCGCAGATCACGCAATCGGTACGTTTGGGGATTTTTTTTAACATCGTCATCATGAAGCCGGCAATGGTTTCGTAGTTGCCTTGCTCGGGTAACTCGTCGATATTCAGCGCGCGGCAAACGTCCTCGACTGTTGTTGCCCCGTCAATCAGCCACGAATCTGTATCGCGCTTGACGATTTGATCTTCCGAGAAGGGATGAACTAAATTCCCCATCAGCGTGCTGAGCACATCATTAAGTGTAATCACGCCGACCACAAGCGCATATTCATTCAGCACCACGGCGAAGTCTTCACGCGTGCCTTTGAAGTGCTCCAACATATCAGACAGTGTCAACGAATCAGGCACGGCTAGCGCCGTTCGCAAAGAAAGCTCCTGTACTTTGGAAAACGCTTGATTTGTCATCACGCGTTTCAAAATATCTTTCGATTCTACGTAGCCGACCACATTGTCGATGTGGCCGTCACAGACTAAGAATTTCGTGTGCGGCGCTTCGGCGATTTTTTGCCGGATGACCGCATCGTTATCATGCAAGCTAAAGAACACCACGCTGTCACGCTGCGTCATGGCGGAGGGCACAGTACGGTTTTCCAATTCGAACACATTACCGATCATGTGGTGCTCTCTGGCTTGCAGCACGCCGGCTTCCGCGCCTGCATCAACCACGGCAAAAATATCGTCAGAAGTAATTTGCTCATCGCGCGTGGTGGACACTTTGAACATGGCAAAAATGAGATCCGATAAACCATTAAAAAATAGGACTAAGGGTTTAAAGACGCGCACGCAAAACAGCATGGGGCCGACTACGTTCATAGCCACGGTTTCTGGCGCGAACATCGCCATTTTCTTGGGAATTAAATCGGCGAATAAAATAAACAAGGAAGTGACAAACACGAACGAGCTAATGAAGCTGGCCGTATCTACCCAACTAGCAAGGCCGAACAAGGAGTGAAATACGCTAATGAAGTAAGGCGTTAAAGCCTGTTCGCCCAAGATACCGCCCAGAATGGCAACACCGTTTAAGCCAATTTGTACTACGGTAAAAAAATGACCAGGCTGTAACTGCAGAGCCAGCACCTTGCCCGCACGTGCCTCGCCTTCAGCGTCTAACACTTGTAATTTGACTTTGCGGGCGGCTGCCAGAGAGATTTCTGACATAGAAAAGAAGGCACTGATGGCGACGAGCAGTGCGATGATGAGGAAGTGATCGAATAAAGCCATGTCGTTTTCCTTGGGAATGCATGTGGACGCCATGATAACCGATCAAATCTTTGAGACTTGCGTAAAATTGTCCCAGGGTTCTTGTACTGCCTGATCGTACAGAAGTGCCACCTGTTGCAGCGTGCCTAGCTAGAACTATTTTGTGTAAGTCCTAAGCTTGAAAAGCTAGCCGTTTCCTCCGAAAAACTCTTTCATCATGAAGTTTTCCAGCTCGGCCGTGTCTTTGGGTCGAGCCGAAAGGTTGACGACCCGCCCCAGTCGGCGCGATTCCCAACTGAAATCGCCCGTGTAATGCGTGCGTATGAGCTCGATCATGCGGCGCACCAATGCGAGCTCGACGTCGCCACCCAGACCTGCATCGACTTCAATCACCTGCCGCCAACTATTTCCCGCGCCCGGTGTCCAGCCGCGAAACGCGAAGCTTCCTGTTCTGGTGCTCTTGCTCAGGATGGTGAACACACCGTTGGTACCAGCACGACCACTGGCCAGTTGCAAGCTGCGTTTGACATTGGCTTCTGCCGCCTCTTGCGCGCTTAAGCCTCGATTGCCCTGCTGCGCAGTTTGGTTTTCTTGCGCAGCGGCCGCCTCGGCTAACCTACGTTTCTCACGCGCCGCATTGATCATGGCCGTCATGTCTAACTCCGGTGGTGCGGGTTCAACGGGTGGCGGGGGGAGGTCACGGCGCTCGTCGGTAAGAATAACGGGCGGTGCCGTTTTTCTTTCTTTGGCGAGAGGCTGGGTAATGGATTTAGGCGGCGGCTCGCTTTTCTTTGTTTCGGGCTTACTCGCCTTGGTTTCTGCGACTTTCTTCTCAAACAATAAGACGATGGGGCTCTGCGGCTGCTCTACGTCGCCCTGTTTTGTTTTCTCGTGTTTGAGGTGCAGCAAGTAGTACAGCAATAGCCCGTGCAATAAAAGCATAAGCACCACACCAACCATATTGGCTGGGCGGAATTTGATGTGAAGATGCACTTCACCCGGCTCGATTTGCTCGTATTTATTTGACTCTATGTACAACTTCATTGGCAGGAACTAATTTTGCTGAACTCCGAAGGCGGAAGGATACCCTAATCTGCGCAAATTGCCTGTAACAAAGCATTGCTCGGGCGGCGTGGTTTGTCATTCTTGAAACATACCCGAGGGTCGCCCGTCTTGTTGCAGATTGCGCATCGTGTGTGTTTCGTAAAGAAAAGAAATGTAACGAAGTTAAAACATTTTCTGGCATCAAGCGTCCATTTTGGACGAATTTCGCCGAGGCGCGCGCAGCCAGCACCTTAATTGCAGTCGATAAGCGCAGGCTTTTGCTTACAGAAATCAACACTTCCTGACAATGTTGACAAGTCCTTACAAAACGTTCATGGGCAAATCATTTCGCATGCGCTACGCTGTGTTCATCGACGTCGCAGAAATTTATCGCCTAACGCAAGCCAAGCGTGCACGACGCGGCGCTAACAAGCCTAACTAGCATCTAGCCGAACAACCAGCATTTTTGATTTGCGCATTTTGAGAAAGTTCGCCATGTACGACAATATCGTTGAAGGTCACCAAGAAATCGCTGAGGGCGCTGCCATATCAGACGCAAGCGATGTCGCCAGTCAAGTAGTCGACCATGCCAAATTGGGCGTGAGCGTTGCTGCCTTGGCATCGCTGACAGCCTGCGGCGGCGCTGGTAGCTTACCTGCCTTGCCCGGCATTCCGGCTCCCACGCCCACCCCCACACCACCGCCGACCGCAATTAGCGCCAACGAAGCGGCGCGTTTTTTATTTCAAGCGGCGATGGGCGCACCGAGGAGTGAAATCGCCAATGTGCAACGCTTAGGCTACGCAGGCTGGCTAGACGCGCAGTTTGCCATGCCAGCTTCAGGTACACGTTGGGATTGGTTGCTTGCAAACGGTTATGACGCCTCCACCTTCCGTAATTCACAAGCCGGCTTTGATTCGACCACCTGGCGCAAACTGATTATCTCGCCTGACACGCTGCGCCAACGGCTTACCTTGGCGCTGTCAGAAATACTTGTGGTGTCAATTAACGGATTGGTTGGCGGTGGATGGAGGGCATTTGCTGGCGCTGGATATTTGGATTTATTAGAGGCCAACTGCTTTGGCAATTATCGAAATTTGTTGGAATTGGTATCAACCAGCCCTGCGATGGGCGAATACCTGACTTTTTTAGGAAACACAAAATACAACCCCATCACTGGCGCACTACCCGATGAAAACTACGCTCGCGAGATCATGCAGCTATTTTCAATTGGCCTGTTAAAACTTAACTTGGATGGAACAGCAAGCTTGGTTAATGGCGAACCTGTCGAGACCTACGGACTGGATGACATCACTGGCTTAGCGCGCATCTTTACTGGTTGGGATTTTGATCTGCGCGCAGAGCTTGGTAAGACGCCAGATTTTATTCGGCGCAGTTTGGTGCAAGTTCCTAGCCGACATGAAACGGGCGCATCCACCTTCCTTGGCAGCACGGTTCCCGCGGGCTTGAGTGGTACCGATGCCCTCAAAGCGGCATTGGATATTATTTACGCTCACCCGAACGTCGCGCCATTTATCAGCAGCCAATTGATACAGCGCTTAGTCACGAGCAATCCCTCGCCCGCGTATGTGGCACGAATCGCCACGGTGTTTAACAATGATGGCAAGGGCGTAAAAGGTAACTTGAAAGCCGTCGTTAGGGCGATCTTGTTAGACGATGAAGCCCGTAGTGCCGCCAATTTGACCAATCCAAAGTTTGGCAAAGTACGCGAACCCATGTTGCGGTTTTTGGCTTGGGCGCGTGCTTTCAATGCGAATTCGAGTAGCGACACTTGGCAGTTAGGCGACACCAGCGATCCTGCCACGCGCTTAGGGCAAAGTCCTTTGCGTTCACCGACAGTGTTCAATTTTTTCCGCCCTGGCTATGTGCCGCCAAACAGCAGTATCGGTAGCGCGAATCTCACGGCGCCGGAATTTCAAATTACGAACGAATCGTCGGTGGTGGGTTATGTAAATTATATGCAAGCAGCCGTGAGTCGCGTGAGCGGCATAAACGATGTGATTGGCAATTACAGCACTTTACTACCGCTGGCAGACGATGCAGCGAGCTTGTTGGATGAACTTAATACCGTATTGGCCGCTGGTCAGCTCAGCTTCGCAACACTCACAAATTTGCGCAATGCAGTTGGCACAATGCCTTCAGGCACAGAGGCAAATCGACTAAAACGCATTTACGCCGCCTTGACTTTGGTGCTCGCCGCGCCGGAATTCATCGTCTTAAAATAAGGAAAAAGAAATGAAAAATAATTCATCGACGAATGCTTCGCGGCGTGCATTTTTGCAGCGCGCATCGGCACTCTCCGTGGCTGGCGTTGCCGCACCATGGGCACTTAATCTGGCGGCCTTGGCGGAAGCGTCCGCTTCAACTGCCACCGATTACAAAGCCATCGTGTGTGTATTTATGTATGGCGGCAATGATTATGGCAATACCTTGGTGCCCTACGACACCAGTAACTACAACGCCTATCAACTGCAACGTCCTTCTTTGGCCTACGCACGTAATGAATTGAGTGCGACGATTTTGACACCGACGGTCACCCCGATAGATGTGCAAGGCGTGGCGCACCAATATGCATTAGCGCCCGAGTTAGCACCCCTGCTACCGATGTTTAATGCGGGGAAGATGGGGATTTTGTTAAATGTGGGCACCTTGGTACAACCGATTACCAAGCAACAGTACACCAGCAAAACGGCACCGTTGCCCCCCAAACTTTTTTCACATAATGATCAGCAATCGGTATGGCAATCCTCTACGCCGGAAGGTGCGACCTCAGGTTGGGGTGGCCGCATGGGTGATTTGTTTGAATCAGGTAATGGCAATGCGACCTTCACTTGCGTGAACGTGGCAGGTAATGCAGTGTATTTGGCAGGTAAAACGGCGGTGCAATATCAAGTGTCTACCAAAGGTTCGGTGCCGCTCGCTGGGTTAAAAAATCCCTTATTTGGCTCGACGGCGTGTTCTGACGCTTTACGCAACCTAGTGACGCAACAGCGTACCCACTTGTTTGAAAATGAATACAACCGCATCAGCAAGCGCTCGATTGATGCCGACGTAACACTCACTGCAGCCTTGGCAGGCGGCCCAACCATCAATACAGTTTTCCCCGCCGATAATAATTTGGCTGATCAGCTAAAAATAGTTGCCCGTATGATTTCTACAGCCGATCAAATTGGCGCTAAGCGGCAAGTGTTTTTTGTAGCGCTTGGGGGTTTTGATACGCATGATGGCCTGTTGACCGATCACCCCGTTTTGCTGACCACGGTAGCGGATGCAATGACAGCGTTTTACAACGCAACGGTGGAACTAGGCGTGGCGAACCAAGTGACAACATTCACAGCATCAGATTTTGGACGCACCTTGAGTGGCAATAATGATGGCTCAGACCATGGCTGGGGCAGCATGCACTTCATGTTAGGCGGTGCAGTTAAAGGGCAACGGTTTTACGGCACAGCACCCGTCGTAGCAAATAATGGCCCTGACGATGTGGGGCAAGGCCGTCTTTTACCCACTACTTCGGTCGATCAATATGCGGCAACTTTGGGGCGCTGGATGGGGGTGTCGGATTCTGATCTCTTAAGTCTTTTGCCAAACTTAAAGAATTACAATGTGAGCGCGCGAAATTTAGGGTTTGTGTAGCCTGACAGGATTAGGAAAGCTCAGAGTAAGTACAGCGAGCGGTTGAAGATTGGATAGAGAAGCGCACTAGTCAACTGGTCAACAGTAACTTAATCAGCGCTTCCTTAGTCATCGATCTCATAAATGCGCACCAAATTACGCCCGTCTTGCTTGGCTCTGTACATGGCATGGTCGGCATGGCGCAAAATCTCGAATTGGTTGCCAATCCCGTTGACGAAAAATGTGACGCCGATGCTGGTGGTACATTCGTGTTCGATAATACTGTTGCCCCGCGTGCTGGTGAGCACTAAGCGGTAAGGTTCTGCAATGGATGTGCGGATTTTTTCTGCAATCAGTTCTGCTTGCTGAAACGACTCCGCGAAATCCGTAAACAGCTCACGAATGATGATGACGAATTCATCACCGCCTAAGCGTGCCACAGTATCCAAATCGCGCACACACTCTTGTAAGCGCAAGCCCACTTCAACCAGTAACAGATCACCCACGTGGTGTCCATGGACATCGTTCAAAGGTTTGAAATTATCCAAATCGAGCATCAACAATGCACCGTATTTGCCCGACTCTTTACTGGCCAGCAGCGTTTGATTTAAGCGATCGGTGAGGAGTCGGCGATTGGGTAAGTTGGTAAGCGAATCGTAAAACGCCATTTGATGCACACGCTCTTCCACGCGTTTGCGTTCGTCAATATCTTTTACAGTGTTGATATAGCTAATCGCTTTGCCGCAATTGTCGCGAATCACAGAAGCGGTAACAATTGCAGGAAAGCGGCGCCCGCTTTTGTGCATGAAATTATGCTCAAGATTCTTAATATCCCCGCCACTAGGTTCCGCCATCTCCCTTTGTATTTGTTCGACTTCGTCGGGTGGCCAGAATGCGAATGGTGCACAACTTCCTAGCAATTCTTCTCGTGTATAACCTGTCATACAGCAAAAGGCAGGGTTCGCATCGATGATGCATTTGTGCTCGTCAAGCACCAAGAACCCGTCTTGCATCGCGTTGATCAGGTCGCGTGTGAAATGCAGGGTGGTTTCGAGTTTTTCTTGTGCTAATTTGATCTCTGTCACGTCATCATGGGCAACGACGATGCGAGGTGGATTGGTGTCACGCATACGTGCCGCACGCGCAAGAAACCAGCGCCGTTCTTTTGGCGAATGGCAGGGATATTCGAATTCTCCATATTGCCGCTTGTTGGTGATTAATTCGCGCAGTAAATCGTGGAAATTGGCGGCATGCTGCGCTTCATTATTCTTCGAAATAGTCTGCGCAGTCTCTGTCGCACGTTTGCACACATTGAGGTAATTCGTGCCTTCTTCAGTGTTTTCGCGACGTCCTTGGTTGGCGTTGGCATAATCGCGCCACGCTTGATTTACTGTGAGTATCTTGCCTTGTTCATCAAGTACACAAATATGCGAGCGCAGCCCATCCAAAATCGATTGGGAAAACGCACGCGATAGCTCCAAATCGTGTTCCATTTTTCGCCTAGTAGTTATATCGGTCACATAGGCAATGCGCCAATGGTGACCTTCAGCACAACGTACGCGGGTTGATTTGATTTGCACGTGCAAAACGCTGCCATCTGAGCGCTTTATTTCACATTCGCATTCTTGCTCGCCACCGTTTTGAATAAAGCGCAGATGATCTTGCATCGCTTGCTCACGCAACTCGATTGGCAATACATCGGTGAAGGGATGATTGAGCACAGCGTCCGCGCTTACGCCATACAAAGCACAATACGCCGCGTTGGCGTCTCGCACGATGCCATCAAAGCGGATTGCCGCTATACCGATGGGCGAGTGGCGAAAAAGATGGTCAGCTTGCAACAAAGGAGGCACCCTCTATTCGTATCGCTACGGCAAGCACGGTCTGGCTTTTTTAGCGAGCGTTGAAACCAAATTTGGACAAAAATCACGGCAGGAACGGCACTGATTTTTTGAGCACAGCGGATAATACTACTCCGCATTTTCGATTGTTTGAAGAAAACTTTTATGGCAAGGAAAAGGTGTGGCAAAAGCCTGCGTGTCTAATGGAGAGATCGGCATACAAGTGGGAGTAAATTCACATAACTGTTTTTCTTCAAGCGCAAACATGAATAAAAAATTCAAAAACAAGGGAGTATATAAAAACATCCAATGTTTTTTTCTATCAGGAAATAGATGCAGATAGTGCAAAGCTTAGCAAGAAAGTCGCCTTAAAAGCACATGCTGAAATGCTAGAAATTTCGATGCCGAAACATGCCCATCCTTGAACGAGTAAACTTGCAGACTTTCATTGCCATCACTTCAACGTGGATTCAACTTCTTCTCTGTCACCAGTCGTTTCAAGCTTGCCCAACGCGCAAGCATGTTTTGTTTTGCTCGACGATGCACTGAGTACGACGCCTAATTCGCAACTCTTTACTGATTTGCGTGAGGTACTCATATGCCGCGATGCCGACGAGTGGGACGCAATGTTTGCACGCACGCAGCAAGCACTCTCCGCAGGTCGTTACGCTGTGGCCATGCTGTCCTATGAAACAGGCGCACAGCTTCATGGTATTACGCTTGCGCAGGGAGATGAGGCGGCGTCGCAAGCCGGGTTTATGCCGTCGCAAGTGCTTATTTTTGATACGCGGCATCATCTCAATCGTGAGCAAGTAAAAGCTTGGTTGGTGCAACATTCTCAGGCGCTTGATGGGTATTCAAACAGCGTTGCGCCGGCCGGCATTGCTGGCATGCAAAGCAATATAGCCGCGCTTGAATTCAACGCAGCATTAGAAAAAATTCACGCTTTGATTGCGGCAGGCGACACGTATCAAGTCAATTTCACCTACAGATTGAAGTTTGATGTATTTGGCTCTGCATTGGCGTTGTATGCGCGTCTGCGCGAACGCCAGCCCGTGCCCTATGGCGCGCTGATTCAATTGCCCGATGGACGAGCCGTGCTGTCTTTTTCGCCCGAACTGTTTGTGCAACATCGCGCCGGGCGGCTGATCACCCGCCCCATGAAAGGCACAGCCGCCGCCAGCGGTGACAGGCAGGAAGACCAGCGTCGAGCGGATCAGCTTGCGACAGACGCGAAAAATCGTGCGGAGAATTTGATGATCGTCGATCTGCTGCGCAATGATTTAGGCCGCATTGCTGTCACTGGGTCGGTGCAAGTGCCCGCGCTATTTTCGGTGCAGCGTTTTTCAAGCGTCTTGCAAATGACCTCGACCATTGAAGCGACCTTGCGCCCTGAACTGAATTTGGGGCAAATCATGCGCGCCTTGTTTCCATGTGGGTCAATTACCGGCGCACCAAAACATCGCACGATGCAGATAATTCAAACGCTAGAAAGTGCGCCGCGGGGCATTTACACGGGCGCGATAGGCTGGTTCGCACCGCCCGAGCCCACTCAAGAAGTGGGCGATTTTTGTTTGTCGGTGCCAATACGAACCTTGCAGCTTGCCGCGCCTAATGATGCTAGCGCTCTAACCAAGCGCACCGGCGTGATGGGCGTTGGTGCTGGCATTGTGTTTGATAGCATTGCCGCAGAAGAGTACGCCGAATGCCAATTGAAAGCGCGCTTTCTCACCTCGCTTGAAGCGCCGTTTGATTTGTTTGAAACCATGCGAGCAACTCATTTTGGTTGCCAGCACCGCGTACAGCATTTAGCCCGTTTGCAAAATTCCGCGCAGTATTTTGGTTTTCGCTTCGACGTCAACGCGGTACAAAACGCGCTAGATAAATTTTGCGCCAAGCTCGCCGAAAATACGCAATGGCGCTTGCGTTTGAGCTTGCGCCCCAACGGCGAATTTGATCTACAAAGCGCCGAGCTTAAGCCGCTATCGACTCCCGTCAAAGTACTCATCAGTGCAGCACCTTGCCTGACCGAACCACTGCTGTTGGCGCATAAAATCAGCTACCGCGAACAATACGATGCGGGTTGGCAAACGGCAGAACAGCAGGGCGCTTTCGACATGCTGTTTTTTAATTCAAACGGTTGTTTGACCGAAGGCGGGCGCAGTAATGTGTTTTTACGCCAAGGCGCGAAGTGGTTCACGCCGCCGCTGAGCGATGGCGTATTGCCAGGGGTGATGAGAGCACTAGTACTTAGCGACGCGCGTTATCGCGCCAAGGAAAAACAGTTACGTTTGGAAGATTTGCGCACAGCGGATGAAATTATTTTGTGCAATTCGTTACGCGGCGTGATGTCGGCAAAGTTGTATTGATCTACGGAAAAGTCCTCTGCTAGACGGTAATTCCGTTCGGCGGTAATAATCCATAGACATCGGTTAAGCTGGTCTTGCCTTTAAATTGCACTTTTCCAAGCGCTTCGGTTTGAAAGCCAGAGCCCAGTTCACTTTTTGCCACGCCATCAAGCAGAATGTCGAAATCAGTGGCTTTCGTGTGTGCTTCCAATCGCGCGGCTAAATTAACAGTGTCGCCGATACACGTATATGTTGCGCGAGTTTTGGTGCCAGTATAACCAGCGGCCATCTTCCCAGTGGCGATACCAATACCGATCTGAATGGCGGGTTTCCCGGATGTGACTTGTTCTTGACTGAATTGTTCAGCCATTGCGATCATTTCTTGCGCGGCTGATGCGGCGCAGTTGACATGGTTTTCCATGGGAACGGGTGCGCCAAATACCGCCATCAATCCGTCACCTATCATTTGATTGATCACTCCCCCGTGTTCGCTTACTGCCGCGAACATAAGTGTGTAGTAGGTGTTGAGCATTTCGATGACTTCTTCAGGTGGTTGAGACTCCGCGATCGTCGTAAATCCGCGGATGTCAACAAACATCACTGTTGCGTAGATTTGGCGGCCGCCCAGTTCAAAACCTGATATTTCCAGCTCCTGAGCCACTTCGTGCGTCGCAAAGCGTCGGATTAGTTCACGCTGCTCGTCACGCAGCCGCTTTTTTTCAAGACTGGAATTGATTCTTGCTCGAAGTAACACAGGATTCACGGGCTTATGCAAGTAGTCGTCAGCACCAAGCTCAATGCAGCGGATCACGTTTGCGATGCCTTCAAGGCCAGAGGTCACAATCACCGGTATATCGCGTTGGCTTGGGTCGCTGCGCAAGTGTTCCAGCAATTCGAAGCCGTTTAATTCAGGCATTTCGATATCCATTAGCATGAGATCAAAATTCCCGCTTCGTAAAGCGTCGAGTGCGCGTAATCCATTCTCCACCATGTCGACACGATGACCTAATAGTTCGACATTGCGGCCTAACAAAAGCCGATTGACGCGATTGTCATCGACCAGCAAGATGCGCGCGGTTTTAGTTCGACGATCACGCATTACGTAATCTTTTCAAAGCAGTGGCCGCTTCTTCATAGCTTTGGGTTAGTGCTGCCAAGCGAGATGCTGCGGTTTCGGCTAAACCAGCTAAGCCTAGAACCTCACATTCACGCGCTTGTGTGCAGAGCGTCATCGCACCGAAACTCGCTGCATTTGATTTGAGCGAGTGGGCAGTGCGCCGAAAACTTGCCGCGTCATGCGTGTCGAGCGCCTTGCATAGGGCGGCTAACATTTGTGGTGCGTCTTCTAGAAAGGAGTCAATCAATTCAGCAACAAATTCTTGGCCTGTTGTCTGCACTAGTTCGACAAACACCACTTGATCGATGACGAGCTCGGTCATTTTAAGTATCTTTCTGTGCTGGGACTTGCATTAATACTTCCACCAATGCATCAATGCGTATGGGTTTAGTGACATAGTCACTCATCCCCGCCGCTAAACATGCCTCCTTGTCGCCTTGCATCGCATTGGCCGTCATTGCGACGATGCACGGTCGTTCCGCTGCTCCCCAGCGCTGTATTATGCGACGTGTTGCCTCCAAACCATCCATTTCTGGCATTTGCACGTCCATGAGAACCACATCATAGGTTTGACGCGCAACGCTTTCGATCGCTTCAACGCCATTGCTCGCAAGATCCGCTCGATAGCCAAGTTGTTGCAGCAGCCGCAATGCCAGTTTTTGGTTGACCACATTGTCCTCGACGACCAAGATTCTGAGCGGATGCAATGTGGCGGTGTTAGAGTCGATACGCGGTTTTACGGGAGGAAGGTATTGTGTAAAGCTTTCATGTGGTTCCAATAAAGTCGCCAAAGTGTCAAACAATTGGCTTTGCCGCAGGGGCTTACTGATTACGGCAGAAAACACATCATGACCGTCTTCTCGCCGGCCTAACGAAGAAAATAAAATTAAAGGCAGACCAAATCCTTGTGCACGGATTTCTTTGGCTAGGCTTGCGCCATCCATAATCGGCATATGCATGTCAATGATTGCCAGGTCAAAGTGAGTATGGGTTCCAAGGTGTGAACCTGAAATTTGTTCATTATTACGCGTACTTTTTAACATTTCTAATGCTTGCAAAGGTGACTCGGTATCTTCCGCCACCATGCCCCACTTGGCCGCTTGCAATGCCAAAATGCGCCGATTAGTCGCGTTGTCGTCGACCACGAGGATACGCTTACCCTTCAAAATGGGTTGAGTCCCAATAAAATCTCGACGAGAAGTGTTCGGTAGCTTCGCAATTGATGTTTTTAAGCTAAAGAAGAAGGTGCTACCTCGGCCTAATCCATCGCTATGAACCCACATTTGCCCTTCCATCAATTCAGCAAGCTTTTTGCTGATTGCTAAACCGAGACCCGTTCCGCCATATTTTCTGGTGGTCGAACTATCGGCTTGACTAAAGCTCTGAAACAGGCGGCCGATTCCTTCCTCGGAAAGTCCGATGCCGGTGTCGCGTACTGCAATTTGCAGCAATAGATCGGAATTAGCTTTGTCGCTCGTGGTTTCCGTTGCTAGTTCATGTCCTGTTGTCTGAGGGGACGAAGCACTAACAGTGACGACGACTTCGCCTGCTTCGGTAAACTTGACGGCATTGGCTAACAAATTGAGCAATATCTGCCGCACGCGCGTAACGTCACCAGCAATTGCGGTAGGTACCTCGCCTTCGAACACATAAGCTAGGTCAAGATGTTTTACGGCCGCCTGTGCGCTTACGAGGTCCAAGGCGGATTCTATGCAGTCACGTAGATCAAACGGATTCGATTCCATCTCCATGCGACCCGCTTCGATCTTTGAGTAGTCGAGAATGTCGTTAATGATAGTGAGCAGCGCGTCGCCACTGTCGCGAATGGTATTGGCGAAATCACGTTGTTCGGCGTTGAGTGGTGTGTCCAATAAGAGCCCACTCATGCCAATAATGGCGTTCATGGGCGTGCGAATTTCATGGCTGACCGTCGCTAAAAACTCCGATTTGTGCCGGTTTGAGGCCTCGAGTACGCGTGTGCGCTCTTGTACCCTTTGTTCTGTAAGGTCTTCGTTAAGCCGCGCGTTCTCGAAACGCATTTTGATCGATTCCCATTGAGCATGATTGAACTTAACGGAGTAAGCAGCAGCGCAGGCAGCAATGATAACCACAGCAATCGTTTGATAGTGTGCTAGCGTGTTATCGTGCAGCGCCGACGTCACACTCATAGGTAAAACTAAGCTGACGGAAAATGCGAAACTTGATGGTAAATGGATCGCTGAACCAATTGCTGCACTCATAAGCAAGGCGATCACCAAAACAAATAAGATGACCAAGCGCACTGGATCGCCACCGAAGTATAAAACGCCGGGCAAACCCCATAGAAGACCGAACATAGCGTGAAACCAAATCTGCAATCGACCCCAGCGATGTAATTGATTGGCGGCTTGCCATTTCACCCTAAGCGAAGGTAAGACAAAAAAATGGCTAAAGATCAGGATTAAGAGAGCCGTGGCCCAATGAAAAAAGTAGGGAATTGGACCCTGTTGCCCTAAGGCATAGCCCAGTGCGGCAATGCCGATTACACCGAACCCAATGCCTGCATTCATATTGCTTGCCAAAATCGTGAAGCCTAATGCTTCCATCTCTTGGCGCTGCGTGCTGTTTTTGTCGATCACGGGCATGGCTAAGGACATTTCAAGCTTGTTATTCGGACAAAAAATGGTTGTACTTGCGTACGGTGCTGTGCGATTCAACGACCTAAGTTTTTCGCGACTTTTTTGTAGTCAATCTATTTTCTAGTCGAATGGGATAGGCCAACAAAGTATTAAACAAATGGAAATTTATTTCAAGCAGTATGTCTGTACAAGTCAGGCGAGTTGAAGGCGATTTTTGCTTAACTTCTCGATTTTCCTTCGCTTGTGCTGAAAGCGGCGCGTGGTCGACGTCATTCCTAAAATCGCTTCGCGGTCACGTTTTAAAAGTTGAAGTAAAAATAAACTTAGGTGGCTCGAAATTTTGCGCAAGTACCTGACGCTTTTGTCTCAATGTGACTACAACATCGCGAATCGAACAAAATCATCCTATCTTTTTATGAACAATTTTTGAAAGTCATCGTTGCGAAGTTGCGCAGACTACGCAGTGCTGGTCTCGCTTAAATTTCATTTCCTGCGCTTGCATGGTTCGCGCATCGAGCATCAATAATCGACCAATCAACGCTTGACCCACCGACGCACCAATGATTAGTTTGAGCGCTTCTGCCGCCTGCATGCTGCCGATAATGCCGACTAGCGGGGCGAACACGCCCATGCTGGCACATTGTGCGTCGAGTTGCGCTTCATTTGGTGGGAATAGGCAGGCATAGCAGGGCGCATCGTTTTGCCGCGTGTCGAAGCTACTGATTTGCCCGTCGAACTGAATCGCCGCGCCAGAGACGAGGGGTTTCTTCCAGCGCACGCAGGCTTGGTTGATGGCATGGCGAGTGGCGAAGTTGTCGCTACAATCCAGCACCACGTCGGCGCTCCGTACCAAGTCATCAAGGCGCTCGCCCAGCGCTCGCTCTTGCAAGGCGATGATGCGTATTTCAGGGTTAATTGCTACTAAAGCCGTCTGCGCCGATTGCACTTTGGGTAGGCCGATGCGTGCTGTGTTATGCACAATTTGACGCTGTAAGTTGGTTAAATCAACCACGTCGTGATCGACCAACGTTAAACAACCAACACCTGCGCTGGCGAGGTACACGCTGGCGGAAGAACCCAAACCACCCGCACCGATGATTAAACAATGCGCGTGGTTGATTTTTTCTTGCCCTTCAATGCCGATCTCATCAAGCAAGATATGGCGGGAATAGCGCAGAAGTTGTTGGTCGTGCATGCTGGTTGTCATTTTTTAAAACAAAAAATAGGGAGTATGTTAAAAAATACTACCTTTCGCGCTTATATTTAAAGCGGTAAGATTTTATACAGTCATCAGTATAAGAAAAAATAAGATCTACAAATGGAAAAAAAGCCGCGAATTTCGCGGCTTCCTTTTTAAACCCTTTTACTTCTTCGGCGATTCAGCATTTTGCTTGGCCAGCGTTTTTTCTTCGTCGTGCGTAGTGACTTTGACGGGTAGACCTTTCAAATGATTCAGCGCCTGCGCCAGTTGGAAATCGTCTTTGCCGCCATATTCCAAAGGTTTGCTCTTCTTGGCGATCGCGATCAGGCGTAATTCTTCTGCCGCCTCATCAATGGCGCCTTTCGCGAGCTCAGCTTCTTTGTCGTTGCTTAGATGCTTTTGCAAATCTGCCTCGCGCGTGCGCAGGCTGTTGAGCCCATCTCCATCCGCCGTCTCTTCCACATTCAAATCGGGGACGATGCCTTTGGCTTGAATTGAACGGCCATTCGGCGTGTAGTAGCGCGCCGTGGTCAGCTTCACCGCCGTATCAGCGGTGAGCTGCCGTATGGTTTGTACCGAGCCCTTACCGAAACTTTGCGTGCCTAAAATGGTGGCACGCTTGTAGTCTTGCAGCGCGCCCGCAACAATTTCCGAAGCGGAGGCGGAACCAGTGTTGATTAACACGACCATCGGGACATTTTTTACTGCCTCTGGCAATTTCGCTAAGGGATTAGCGTTACTGCGCGTGCCATAAAACTCTGGTTTGGCGAAGTAGGTTTTTTTCTGATCCGCCAGTTGTCCATTGGTGGAAACGACGGGAACATCTTTCGGTAAAAACGCTGCTGAAACGCCGATCGCTCCTTCTAGTACACCGCCCGGGTCGTTGCGTAAATCCAGTACCAAGCCTTTGAGTGTAGGGTCTTGCGCGTACAGCATTTGGATTTTCTTTGCCATGTCTTCAACGGTGGGCTCTTGGAATTGCGAAACCCGCAACCAAGCGTAGCCCGGCTCAACAATTTTGGCCTTCACGCTTTGCTGCTTAATGAGTTCGCGCACCAGTGTCACAACGATAGGCTTGTCTTCGTTTTTACGCGCAATTGTTAGCGTAATTTTTGTTCCCGGCTCACCGCGCATTTTCTTGACGGCTTCCTCGAGTACCATGCCTTTGATTTGCACAGAATCTAAACGGGTGATCAGATCGCCGGCTTTCAAGCCAGCGCGAAAAGCCGGGGAATCTTCGATGGGAGAAATGATTTTGATGTAACCATCTTCTGCACCCACTTCAATGCCCAAGCCAACAAACTTGCCTTCCGTGCCTTCTTTTAATTCCTGAAAATTTTTCTTATCCAGATAGGCTGAATGCGGATCGAGCGACGCCACCATGCCCGTAATTGCCTCGGTCAATAGCTTATTGTCTTCTACTTTTTCAACATAGTCAGACTTAATCAGGCCGAAGACGTCGGCAAGCTGACGCAGTTCTTCAATTGGCAGAGGTGCACTCGCCGCGCTGCGTTGCGCCATGGCGGAGAACTGCACCGAGGCGGCAACGCCTGCCACCATGCCAACACTGATTAAACCGAAACTTTTTAATTTACTGCTCATGATTCACCTAAAGGTTATGCAGAGGGACCTTATGCATTGTCGCGCACTGCCATGGGTTCTTACTGTTTGTTTGACGATTATTTTGTAACGAACTACGTCGCGTTATTTGTTGACCTATTATTTGCTGGCCTATTTAGTCACTGCGTTGCCCACCCAACTGAGTGGATCAAATACGCGTCCCTGATGACGTAGCTCAAAGTATAAGCCTGATTCTTCATTGCCGCCGCTGTTGCCTGCGGCGGCAATCGTATCGCCCGCTTTGACTTGATCACCAGCATGTTTCAAGACAGCCTGATTATTGCTATAAAGGCTCAGATATTGACCACCATGATCCAAGATAATCATATTGCCAAAACCGCGCAACCATTCAGCAAAGACGACTTTGCCCGCCGCGACGGCTTTTACTTCAGCCCCTTCAGCGGCTTTAATAAATAAGCCCTTCCAACTGGGACCGTCGTCTCGCTTGCTGCCAAAACGAGCGAGCAACTCCCCTTTAACCGGTAAACGCAATTGGCCTTTTAACTTGCTAAATTCGCTGCCATCTAGCCCACTGGCGAGGGAATTTGCTTCGCTTTTTTGTGTAACTTTTTTAGGCGGTTCGTCATCATCGATGGCATCTGGATTGATCACTTTGCCGGATTTTGTGTTTTGGTTGGCTAATTTTTGTTGTTCGCGCTGTTGTTCTTTTTTGGCTTTGTCTGCCGCCAGCTTTTCTGCACGTTGCTTCTCTGCCAGCGCTGCCCTTGCTTGTTCTGCCTTAGCTTGTTCTTCTAGTAGCTTGTTGAGTTTGTTGACGAGATCACCCAAGCGTTGCTCATCTTTTTGTAAATGATCCGCTTCCTTCTTTTGTGCGTAAAGTTTGCTTGATAGTTGCGCTAGCAAGCTTGCGCGTTTCTTTTTCTCTTTTTCTAGGCTCTGTTTGTGTGCACGTTCTTCATCGGCGATGTCATCTAAATCCTCTTTCGCCTCTTTGGCTGCTTGCGCATTCTGTTCGACTGCGCTTAGGCTGGCGCGCAAATTGGCAATCATTTTGGTTTGCGTTTGCGACACATAGGACATGTATTGCAATTCCCGATGAATTCGGTTGGGGTTGTCGCCGGAGAGTAGTAATTTGACGCGGTCGCTGTCGCCATGCATGTATTGGTGACGCAGAAAGTCGGCGAGCTGCTTCTTCTGTTTCTCTACCTTCGCATTGAGTTGCGCTTGCTCGTCCATCAGGCGTTTAAGTTTGCTTTCGGCTTCCGCCTGCTCAGCTTGCAATTCTTTGAGTGAGCGGTTGGTCTCGGAAATCGCCGCTTCGGCTTCTTCTAAATCATCGGTGGCCTTATCTTTTGCATCCGTTGTTTTATTGATGGCGGTCTTGAGCGATTTCAGTTTGTCTTGTAGTTCGGAGCGTTGAACTTCAAGTTGTTTTTTTTGATTTTGCCGATTGCCGTTGTTGGCTTCGGCATCACAAGAAAACGTTGATAACAGCGCGGAAAACAGCAAAAAAAAGCTGCCTACGACGAGTCGCCGATTCGCCCCAAGGCGGAGCGAATGACTCGCCTGTTTTTGCTGATGTGCCACCAAAACTTATTTGGCCTTGCCTTGGCTGGCAACGGCTTGCAAGGCGGCTGCAATGGCTGCTTGGTCGCCTAAGTAATAATGTTTGATGGGTTTCAGATCCGCATCGAGTTCATACACGAGCGGCTGCCCATTGGGGATATTGAGATTCACAATATCCGCGTCGCTGATGCCATCGAGCATCTTGATCAAGGCGCGCAAGCTATTGCCGTGCGCCGAAACCAAAACCTTTTTGCCAGCGCGAATTGCGGGCGCAATGCTGTCGTTCCATGCGGGTACCACGCGCTCAACGGTATCTTTCAAACATTCGGTAAGGGGAATTTGCGTCCTTGGTAATTGCGCATAACGCGGGTCAGCAAATGAGGTGCGGGGATCATCCACGGCTAAAGCATTGGGCGGTGTGTCATAACTGCGACGCCAGATCAACACTTGCTCATCGCCATATTGGGCTGCGGTTTCCGCCTTATTTAGACCCTGTAAAGCGCCGTAATGACGTTCATTCAGACGCCAGTCGTGCACTACCGGTAGCCACATTAAATCCATTTCATCCAGCGTGCCCCACAAAGTGCGAATTGCGCGCTTCAGTACAGAAGTGAACGCCAGATCAAAACTGTAACCTGCCTCTTTGAGCAAGACGCCCGCTTGACGCGCTTCCTCAACGCCTTTGGGTGTGAGATCGACGTCGGTCCATCCTGTGAAGCGATTATCGAGATTCCAAGTAGATTCGCCGTGGCGCATGAAGACAATTTTGTACATAAGTGAGGCTAGCAAATAATTGGTTAAAATGGGCGTGTGTAAGTTTTTTGTAAGTTTCGAACGACCAGCACGTGACGGATCGAGCGATAGATACTAGGCGACGCAGATGAGAAGAAATCGACGTTTTCAGTCAAAAAATCTGCAAATCGGTAGCCATCGACCTTCTATTTTATAATGCGGGACTTCGATTCACGAATAATCATTCATTTCAGCACAGGATAACAGTGAAATTTTTTATTGATAACATTTGGCTCATCGGCATTGTCCTCATTTCCGGCGGCGCTTTGTTCTTTCCTTTTTTGCAAAAACGCGGCGCAAAAGTGAGCCAATATCAGGCCACGCAATACATGAATCAGGGTAAAACGCTGGTACTCGATGTGCGCTCGGCAGAGGAATTTGCATCTGGGCATTTGCAAAATGCAAAAAACATCCCTTTGGCAGAATTAGCAACACGCATGAAGGAAATCGAAAAGTCAAAAAATGCGACTGTCATCACAGTTTGCGAACGGGGCACGGTTTCCCCGAGCGCCACGTCTGCACTCGCTAAAGCAGGCTTTGCACAGGTTTTTAGCTTGGAAGGCGGTCTCGCCGCATGGAAGTCGCAAGGCTTACCCACCGTTAAATAAGTGAGGATGAAATGACTGCCCATGTCTTAATGTATAGCACCGCAGTATGCCCTTACTGCATCATGGCCGAGCGGCTTTTGAAATCGAAAGGGATCGACGATATCGAAAAAATTCGTGTCGACTTGCACCCTGAGATCCGTGAAGAAATGATGCGAAAGACGGGTAGGCGCACCGTGCCACAAATTTACATAGGCGACACCCACGTTGGCGGTTTCGATGATTTGTCGGCACTCGATCGGGCAGGAAAATTAAACGCCTTGCTGAATGCAGATGCACCGAGTTTGCCAGGCTCAAGCGGCTGACTAGAGATTCTCGGCGCGGCTTGATAGAATAGCGCGTTTGAGCTTTGGATTGCGCGTTAGAAACGGGCTTTAAATCGAGGCTCAACATTGAGACTAAAAATAGTTTTAAAAATTAGCTTGAAATAAGTGAAACAAGTCGCATTTCTTAAGCTTGTTTGTTGGTATTGATGATCGTCATTTTTTAGAATTTAAAGAAAGCTCCACATGTCCGAAGAAAATCTGCAGCCCATTTTTCAAATCCAACGCGTTTATCTGAAAGATATGTCGCTTGAACAACCAAATTCACCCTCTATCTTCCTTGAGCAAGCGGCACCTAACGTCGAAGTGTCTTTGGACGTTGCTGCAGAACCGATCGCCGATGGCATCGTTGAAGCAACTGTAACGGTTACTGTAACAGCAAAAGTTAACGACAAAATTGCTTTCTTGGTCGAAGGTAAGCAAGCAGGTATTTTTGAAGTGCGCAATATTCCTCAAGAGCAGTTGGATCCTTTGTTGGGCATCGGTTGCCCGAATATTTTGTATCCTTACCTACGCTCAAATATTGCCGATATGATCTCGCGCGCTGGTTTCCCGCCGATTCATTTGACAGAAATTAATTTCGAAGCGTTCTACCAACAGCGTTTGCAAAACATTGCTGAGCAACAAGCGCAACTTCAAGCGAACGGCGCAGGTAGTCCAGACGCGGCAGCGGGAATGACGCATTAATTAGAAGCCGTAAGCCAAAGCACGGTTTACAATGAAACCCTCATCAGCGATTTGATGAGGGTTTTTTTATTAGGACTTACGCAAAACAGACATTGGCGTTGTTGCTTCGCCTTGCCGTACTATTTGTACTGTCTGTGGCTTCGCGCCTAAGCAAGGCAATTTTGCATAAGTCCTATTTTTGCTGGGAGCACATGTTGAAAATGGACTTTTTATTGAGCTTGAATGGTCGCGTGAAAATGCGCTTGGCTGCTGTCCTCTGCAGCGTATTGATTGCCCCTAGCGCCGCCTATGCATTGGAATTTCGCTCAATTGGCGCTTCTCCTGTAATTATGTACGACGCGCCTTCGGCGAAAGGGGGCAAAGTTTATGTGGCTCCCCGTGGTATGCCGGTTGAACTGATACTCAGCTACGGTACCTGGAGCAAAGTGCGCGATATGGGCGGCGATTTAAGCTGGGTGGAAACCAAAGATTTAGTCACGCGACGCACCTTGGTCGTGCGTGTGCCAAATGCAAAAATCTACGCCAGTGCCGATGAGGCATCCGCCTTGGTATTTAGCGCCGATAAGCATGTGTTACTGGAAATGGCGGAACCCGTGCTGGCAGGTTGGGTGAAGGTAAAGCATCGGGACGGCCAAAGCGGGTTCGTGAAAATTTCTGAAGTGTGGGGTGTTTAGTTGGGCCGCGCAGCGAAGCACCGTTTTTTGAATGGCGACGCCACGTGGTAATTGAGGCTACACTCAGCTCGATCATGGAAGATTACCTATACTGCCAATTTTTTGTTTGTTTTTGCGTCATATGCGCTTTATTTTAAAGCGTATCGGAAAAATACCCTCTACTGTATCTGTTTTTCACATCTATGACTCCTGAAACAAATCTGCCGCGTGCACGGAATGTGTCCATCCTCGGCGCAGGCGCATGGGGTACGGCTTTAGCGCTCTCGATCGCCGCACGTCACAAGGTCGTACTCTGGGGGCGCAATCCCGAAGTGATGCAAGGTATGCAAACACAGCGTGCCAACAATCAATATTTACCGGGTTTTGGTTTCCCTGACACCTTGTTTGCCACGGCAGATATCGCACTTGCCATGCGACATGCGAGCGAGCAAGGTTTATTGATTATTGCCACTTCCGTTTCGGGTCTGCGGGAAACCTTAAAGCTATGTGCCGCTTTTCCTCTGTCGCACGTGGTTTGGCTATGCAAAGGCTTCGAACAGGAAACGCAGCTTTTGCCACACCAAATCGCCCACGAAATGCTTGGTGATGCCGTTCCTGTTGGTGCATTGTCGGGGCCTTCTTTTGCGCAGGAAGTTGCCAAAGGCTTGCCGTGCGCGCTCACTATCGCTTCCTCGTCTGGCGCGCTGTGTCAGCAAGTGGTCGATATTACCCACGGCAACGCCTTGCGTGTGTACACCAGCGACGATGTGATTGGCGTTGAAGTAGGTGGGGCGGTAAAAAATATTTTGGCCATCGCCACCGGGGTTGCGGACGGTTTGGGTTTAGGTTTGAACGCACGGGCAGCCTTGATGACACGTGGTCTGGCCGAAATTGCGCGACTAAACCAAGCCCTAGGCGGGCGCAACGAAACCTTGATGGGCTTGACGGGTGTCGGTGATCTCATCCTAACTTGCACCGGCGACTTATCGCGCAACCGCAAGGTTGGTTTGGCACTCGCCAAAGGCCAAGCTTTAGAAAAGATTGTTCAAGACCTAGGCCATGTAGCAGAAGGCGTGCGCTGCGCCCAAACCGTGCAGGGTCTGGCTCATCGTTTAGGGATTGAGATGCCCATCGCCAACGCTGTGGCGGCCGTTTTATTTGATCAAATCAGCGCGCAGGAAATGATTGCACGCCTGTTAGCCCGTGACGCCAAGCAAGAAACTTTGTAATTCCATTTCTAAATCGCGCGTGTCGTTGTTGCCTTCGGCTCGTCGTCTAGACACAATTGATTTGGAAATGGAATAAGCTGCGAGCTCGGTCGTTTTGCGTTAAAAACTCGGTGCTGTTGATAACACGCGTTGAATAACGCTATAAGGAATGGCACTGCTGCGCAAAAATTCTGCAGTGCTATTTTTTCCTAAGCTGGGGGCATAAGCGATGCCAATGTCGACCAACATGCGAGACAACAAATCACGCCGTCGCCGAGGTCGACGAAACTTGAATTGGATTTTTCGACGTCGACAACTTGCCATGCTGCCCCACCATTCAGTTGCAGTATTTGCAAATAGTTTAGACCTTATCTTCGTCTGCGTGAAGTTTTTTTAATGCTTGCTTTTCGGCTCGACGTAACGCCGCCGGTGGTTTTTTATGGCTGCCTGCGCCGCTCTGTTTGGCATTCGCGGCGACCAGATTGCGCGGCTTGGTTTGGCCTGGTTCCAGCTTAAAAACCAGCTTCTGCCGCGCTTTGTTGGATTGCTTGGCCATCAGCTCAGCTCGTCATCTGACTAGGATTACAACACATAGCGCGACAAATCTTCATTCACGGATAAGGCTTCTAGGCGCTGCTCTACGTATGTCGCATCAATTACGACGGTTTTTCCTTGATGCTGATGCGCATTAAATGAGATTTCTTCTAATAATTTTTCCATCACTGTGTAGAGCCGCCGTGCACCGATGTTCTCAGTGGTTTCGTTGACTGAAAAGGCAATCCCTGCGAGCCTTTCTATGCCTTGCTCGGTAAAATCCACAGTCACTTCTTCCGTCGCTAATAAGGCCTCATACTGCCGCGTTAAACAGGCATCGGTGCTGGTGAGTATGCGCACAAAGTCTGCGATTGATAAGGATTCGAGCTCAACCCGTATTGGAAAACGACCCTGCAATTCGGGAATCAAATCAGATGGTTTGGCAAAATGAAATGCGCCAGAGGCAATGAACAAAATGTGGTCCGTTTTGATCATACCGTATTTGGTATTCACCGTTGTCCCTTCTACCAAGGGCAAAAGGTCGCGCTGTACACCGGCGCGCGACACCTCTGCGCCGCCAGTTTCAGAGCGGGAGGCGATTTTGTCGATTTCGTCGAGAAACACGATGCCGTTTTGCTCGACATTGTGAATGGCATCTTGCTTTAACTCGTCCTCATTAACCAGCTTAGCTGCCTCTTCTTCAATCAATAACTTGAGCGCTTCTTTGATTTTCAGTGTACGAGTTTTTTTGCGACCTCCACCCACACCGGAGAACATGGACTTGATTTGCTCGGTCATTTCTTCCATGCCAGGAGGCGCCATAATCTCCATCTGCGGCGCGGCTTCTGCCACGTCGATGCTGATCTCTTTATCGTCTAAGCTACCTTCGCGTAAGCGCTTACGAAAGGTTTGACGCGTAGGGTTGGGTGCCGCATCAACACTTTTTCCGGCATCGCCATCAAGCGTGACGTCCGCATGACGTACGGGCGGCAACAGAATATCGAGAATGCGGTCTTCTGCCGCGTCTTCCGCACGCGCCCTTACTTTACGCGTTGCTGCTTCGCGCGTTTGCTTAATTCCGATATCGATGAGATCGCGAATAATGGTGTCGACATCGCGTCCTACGTAGCCGACTTCGGTAAACTTTGTTGCTTCGATTTTGATAAACGGCGCACCGGCTAATTTTGCTAAACGGCGTGCAATTTCTGTCTTGCCCACACCAGTCGGGCCAATCATGAGTATGTTTTTAGGTGTGATTTCATGGCGCAACGGCTCAGCCACTTGCTGACGCCGCCAACGATTGCGCAACGCGATCGCTACGGCACGCTTGGCCTTGTCTTGCCCGACCACATGCTTATCGAGTTCAGAAACAATTTCTTGGGGAGTCATATTCATGCTCGTTTTTCCTCTTATTCTAAGGTTTCGATCGTGTGGGACAAATTCGTGTAGATACACAATTCGCCGGCGATGGTCAGCGATTTTTTGACGATTTCGACAGGCGATAAATCCGTATTTTGAAACAGCGCAATGGCGGCAGATTGGGCGAAGGTGCCACCAGAGCCGATTGCACCAATTCCTTCGTTTGGCTCAAGCACATCACCATTCCCAGTAATGACCAAGGTGGTGTCGCGGTCGGCCACTAAGAGCATGGCTTCGAGGCGCCGCAGCATGCGATCAGTGCGCCAGTCTTTGGCCAGTTCGACCGAGGCGCGCATCAAGTGACCCTGATGCTTCTCCAACTTCGATTCAAAACGCTCAATTAATGTGAAGGCGTCAGCCGTGCCGCCAGCAAAACCCGCCAACACTTTATTGTGATAAAGCTTGCGCACTTTGCGCGCCGTGCCTTTCATGACGATATTGCCTAAAGTAACTTGACCATCTCCGCCTAATGCAACGGTGTTTCCGCGTCGAACGGTCAGGATGGTTGTGCCGTGAAATTGTTCCATGTTGTCCTCTGTCAGTGTGGCTTTCCAGCAAATCGTATTGTAGAGACCTCTGCACAACTTACTGCGCAGCCGAATTTTGTGTTTGCGATGCTCGCGGTACAGTCGACCAGGTGCGCTTCTCAACGCAAACTTCGACCGCTCGCTACAGTTGTGCAGAGGTCTCTTGTAGGAGCCTTGTACCTCAAGTATAAAACGCAAGGTGTATAAGCGGTAGAAAGCCGTGGAATACGTTCGCAGAAAGCGATTCAACTGAAAATGGGGATGTTCTTCTGAAATTACAAGCCGTGACTACGTGACGCAGTCGATCAAGGTCGAGAATTAGTGCTTACGTGGATAGATTTCGGCAACGTTTTTGAGGCCCATTGCATTAAAGAGGCTCAATACCAAGTAATTGACGTCTTGGAATTGTATCGTCGTGTCTTTTTTTGCTGCTAGCGGGACCAAACCACTGAGCAATTGCGCAGAAGCGCCGAACTCAACCCGCTCTAACTCTGAACAATCAAGTATCACGGTCTTGTGAATCTCAGCATGACTATGGATGCGGCTAATTAGATGTTCGGTGCTGCCCTCAATGACGGCGGGCATTAGAAACTTATCGGAAATTAGATCTTCCTCGATGTTCACCTCGGCAAGTGCTGTCGTGACTTTATTTGATGGCGCTTCGAACGATGGCGGCGATACTTCAAAAGTGACGCAATAGTCGATACTGGCTTCTTCGAACGCCTTTTCAAGTTGCAGCAGTTGGAGTATTTCTAGCAGTAACAACCATGGTGCTTCGGTCTCATCCCGTCGCCCGACTTCGAGCATGCCCCGAATCTTATTGGCGAACTCTTGCGCGCCCAGCAGCGTGAGGTCGTGTCCCGTTTTTTTGAGCCCTTTCAAGGCGCGCAACAAGAGGCCGCAGCCGATGGGATCGACTTCTTTTACGCGGGTGAAATCCAATTTGATGCTGCGACTTTTTGCACCCAAGCTATTGAGTTTCTCGATTGACTTGATAATCCCAGTATCTAATTTGCTTGGGAAAACAATGCTTGGCGTTGCTGCCACATCGACACTTTCGACTTGCTGTTCGCGCCTGTTCGATAAATCTTTCCACACTGATGGCGACATCTCAAATGCGCTCGCGTATTCAAGTGAGAGTTCATCAAATTGCGTTTGTTTGTTCCCTATTTGGTATAAATCAAACAGCATAAACCAAGCGATTTGTAACGCGCCACCGAGTTTATCTTCCTCGATTGCGCCCCTGAGCATATGCTCTGCCACTTCACGTTGATCGCTGGCAAATAAGATCGCCGCTTCTTCTAACAAAGGTACAGATTCAGAAGCAGTTAAAGTGACTGCTGCTACATCAGTATGGTTGAGTAAGTAGTCGGTGTTGGCGACTTCCATCGCCAAGGTACTTTGAAACTCTAAGGGAACCGGTTCACGCGCCAAGGGGTTTGGACTAGGTTCGTGCGATGTATTCATGATCGAAGCAGTCGACATTTGTGGTGACTTGCTGCGCCCTATGTCGCGCGTCATTTCAAATTCAATGGCGTCGATTTTGCGCTCGGTGGCGCGTGCTTTGTGTTTCTGATCAATGATCGTCTGGCTGAAGGCTTCGTCGTCTTGTAGAGACGCGACCGGTTTTTCGCTGCCGGATCTCGATTTGGATTTTTTAGCCGAGGTCTTATCGGGAGAAGGTTTCTCCTGATTGGGTGGTTTCTTACCGAAAAGCGAAAAAATCCCCACGATGACCTTGGAATGGATGAAATAGATTATTGATGAGTGCGCTTGATGAAAATTAGCGACATTCAATGCCAATTAATTACTAAGGTCTAAGTATAGACTGAATGTGCACAACGTTGTTAATCCACTTTCTTAAGTCCGCTTGTCGTTGCGCTTCAATATTTTAGCTTTGCGGGCGTCGCTGCAATTCGATGTTAAAAATAAAAAGGTGTGAAAATTAAGCAACCTGCAGGCTATGTCCATTAAAAGCCGCCAATTTTCTGCGGCTACATTAAAAATGTAAATGCTGCGAAGAAGCGAAAAGTGATCTATTGACAGAAAGAAAGTTACAGGATTTTACAAATTCTTTGCCTGTCTTTTTGTCCGTCGTATGAGACCACTTCTCGCGTACCACAAGGGATGCTAGGGCTGGCACGCAATCAATTAAAACGCAGCCCGCACCCCAAGCACCACGCCGCGACCTGGTTGCGGAACGGTTTCGCGCAGAACTGAGGTTGCTAAGCGTATGTCTTGATTAAACAGGTTCTTCCCGTAGGCGAACCAAGTAAGTTGGCTGTTATAGAACGGGTGCGAATACGATAGGTTGAAATCGACTTTTGTATATGACGGCGTTGAGAAGGTTTCAAAACTGGCGAGCCTCTCTTGTGCCTTCGCGTGCACTACGCTTAAAACGCCGCGCCATCCAGCGTGTCGGTAGCCGATATCTGTGCCGATGCGGCTGGCTGGTTGCAGTGGCAAATTACCTAAGTTATCCAGTCGTCCGCGCGAAGTATCGGCAAATCCGCGTAGCGATAAGCCTTCGCCATGTTCGTTGTAGCTCAACTCCGCTTCCGCACCTCGAATCGTCGCCGCTGCTTGGCTCCAATCTCTGCGCAGGAACACGCCACCCAGTTCAGGTACGCCTTCCTCGCTGACGAAAACATTATCCGTGCTGCCATATACAAAATTGTCGATTTTGTTCACAAATGCGTTGATTTTCCAGCGGATTTTTCCAGTTGATTTTTGCAGACTTAGCTCTAAATTGCGGGAATTTTCTTTTCCCAGCCGAATATTGCCAATGTCAAATGTCGCGGTGGATTCATGTGGTCCGTCTGAGTACAGCTCCTCTGTGGTTGGGGCACGTTGTGCATACGATACCGTTGCCCCAGCAGCGTATTCTTTGGAAATTTGCCAGAGTGCGCCGATCGATGCAGATCCTAAAGTGAAGTCACGTTTTTGAAGTTGAAACTCTGCCGTCGGCTTACGTACGACGTTTTCTATACGGCCGCCGACATTGACAACCACATTGCCAAATTGCTGTTGTTCAACGGCGAATGCAGCAAAGGTTTTGGAATTTGTAGTGGGCACCGTGTCTGGTCTACCAGTGCTCGCAGACAGTGCTGAGAATCGTGTATTTTCTGTTTGTATGCCCCACACACCCTCCCAGCCTGCCCAAGCATCATGGGCGATGGTAAGTCGTGTCTCCGCCGAACGATTTTTGAAGTTACTTAAGGCACTGCCGTCTTCCGCGTTTTCGCTATGCTTGTAGTCTGTATAGGCAGCCTTAATCTGCAAATCTTTAAAATGCGGAAAGGGAGTTTTGATTGTTCCACTTAGGTCATAGCGAGTTTGCTGCAAATCGATGAAAGATTTTTCGTCGGTGGGAATCCCGTACTTATCATTCAAATTTTGAATTGCTACGCCTACATAACCCCAATTTTGGATCAGTGATAAGCCGCCTGTGACGCTGGTTTCCCTTGTAAAGCTCGTTGGTAAATTCCCGCTTGGCGCATCAGGGTTATTCCGTTCGGTACGGCCAGGGATACGGTAGTCATCAGTCTTTCGCGCATTGCCGTCAAAATGCCACGCAATTTCACCGCCCGACCCATCGAGCGCTGCACTAGCGCTTTTTTCCTTATTTACTGTGCCGTATCGTAATTCCGCCTCACCAGAGATTTGTTTATTTAAGCTGGTTGGTATGCGGTTGTCGATCACATTAACGAGGCCGCCTATCGCACCACTGCCATACAGCAATGCTGAGGGGCCACGCAAAATTTCGATTTGCTGCGCGGTCGAGCTTTCGGTCGCGACGGCGTGGTCATTCGAAAGGCTGGAGACATCTGCCACCGATAAACCATTTTGCAAGATTTTTACACGTGGGCCTTCCAAGCCACGAATAATCGGGCGTGATGCACCAGCGCCAAAACCGGACGCGGCAACGCCTAATTCACTGCCTAAGGTTTCTCCAAGTGAAGTTCCCACTTTCGCTTTCAACTCAGGCCCCGAAAGGATTTTGGCGGGATTCAGTATTTGCAAGCCATCAGCTTTTCCAAATGGTGCTGATGTCAAGGTTACGGTGCTGACTTGATCGGTTTTGTTTGGGTTGCTTTCATCGTTAGATTGCGCGCTGACTGATAATGACATCGTCGTTAGCGCAGAAAGCACTGCCGCGCGCATGAGGCATGTTTGAAATTGCATAGTTAAGTCCAATGTGTGTTTTGATGCAGTGGTCGTCACGCGCATTGCAGCGCGAGGCTTCGAACCACTAAGGAACTATTCGAGATTGCAGAAACGCCGCCTAATTAGGCGTGTGCTGTCATTAGCGGCGGCGCGCGCGAAGGGTAAAACCGTTCGGTTTCAAGGAGGACCAATTTGAATGGATCGGGGAGTGGTGCGCTTTGACCATTAGCATGAACCACCAACAAAGCATTTGGCGTGTGCAAAAAATCGGCACAAGTCGTGGCGTCTAATGCAATACAGGAATGAAGTTTTGGGTCGTCGTTGAAGGGTAAATTGCTCAGCAAATTATGCGAATTTGCACCTGCAGACAAACTAATGGTTGGCGGATTGCTGGCGATGCCCGAGTGCGCAATACGATGTGCCAAGCCCACCCACTGCGCCAGCAATAAAGCGGGCAACAGTAAGCAAAACAAAGTTTTGCTGTAACGTGAAAAATGGCTAAATCGAACGGTCTTCAATTCAATCTCAATGAATGGTGGACGTTTGCGTTTTATCGCAATCGAAGTTTCCCCTGCAGTGAACTCATTCCGATCTGCTTCACCGCAGGACGAGCGCTCGTATTTTCGCAGAAAAACGGCACAATTTACTTGTTACTCCATTTCTAAATCCATCGTGTCGTTGTCGCCTTCAACGTGTCATGCGACCGCACTGTCTGCGGCACATCGCCTAGTCACAATTGATTTGGAAATGGAATTGGGGCGCAATTCTACGCATTTCCGTTTTGATACACTAAAACCTACAAGAAAATTTGCAACACAGTTGCATCAATTAATCTAAAAAAAGCGCGTTGTATTGCGCGCTTTTTTAACTTTTAGTCACCGTACAGTTTTTGCTTCATTTCGCGGCGTTGTTGCGCCTCCAGCGATAAGGTCGCCGTAGGGCGGGCTAATAAGCGCGGTATGCCGATTGGCTCACCCGTTTCTTCGCACCAACCATATTCGCCTTCATCAATGCTTAAAATCGATTGTTGCACTTTGCGTAGCAATTTGCGTTCACGATCGCGGGTCCGTAACTCTAAGGCATGCTCTTCTTCGATCGTGGCACGATCGGCAGGATCAGGCACCAAGACGGTTTCACGCAAATGCTCGGTGGTTTCATCGGCATTTTTAAGCAAATCTTTTTCTAGTTGTTGCAGACGCGCCTTAAAAAACGCCAATTGCGCCGCATTCATATAGTCGCTCTCGCCCATCTTGAGAATTTCTTCTTCAGTGAGTGGGGCTGGAGTTTGGTTGACTGCTGCAGTCGATTTTGATGATTTAGTTGCCACTTCGCTTACTTTCGCTACGACGGGTTAGACCACACAAACCATAGTTGATTACCATGATTCGCTGCAAAAATTTGAAAACAGCCGATCATAGTCCTTTTCATGCCGAACAAACGATCGTTTCAAAAAAATAAATAATGTTAAAACTATGCCGACTAATTGCTGTTTTCACGTACTTTTCAATAACCCGCTAGTTTATACCAAACAGAGCTGTAAACCGTCAATAAATACCTGTTTCGGCAATTTGATGCCAATAAACACCATTTTACTTTCGCGCAACTCTGATTCCCCCCATTTTGCGCCAACATCGGTACCCATGATTTGGTGCACACCTTGAAAAATGACTTTGCGGTCCGCGTTTTCCATTAAAAGTACACCTTTGTAGCGCAACAGTCGTGGGCCGAAGACTTGAATCAGACCTCCCAAAAATTCGTCTAGTTTTGCTGTATGGAAGGGGCGCGTGCTTTTAAAAACGAACGCCGCGATATCGTCGCTATGATGAGCATGGTGGTGGTTATGCGCGCTGTTGTGGTGAGTATGGTGCGCAGCCTGGTGCTCATGATCGTGACTACAATTTGCTTCACAAGCCTCGTGTCCATGCTGGTTTGCGCCCAATTCATCGGCCTGTTCTAACAAAAATTCTGGATCAATTTCCAACTTTGCATTCAGATTGAAGCCTTTCAGATCCAACACTTCCGCGATGCTGATTTCACCAAAATGCGCAATAGATATCGGCGCACGCGGATTCATGTGGCTTAATCGATGGCGCAGAGCTTGTACATCGCTAGGCTCCACCAAATCCGTTTTTGAGAGCAAAATTTTGTCGGCAAAACCAACTTGGCGTTGTGCCTCTTCATGCGCATCAAGCTGTTGCATTGCGTGACGGGCGTCCACCACTGTAACGACCGCGTCGAGCATGTAATACAAACTGACTTCTTCATCGACAAAAAAGGTTTGAGCAACGGGGCCTGGATTGGCTAATCCCGTCGTTTCAATGATTACACGGTCGAAATCGATTTTCCCATCCTGCTTTTGTTGCATCAGCGAGCTCAAGGCCAAGATTAAATCGCCTCTCACGGTGCAGCAAATACAACCATTATTCATTTCAATGATTTGTTCATTGCTATCGCGCAGCAAAATTTCATTGTCAATGTTTTCTTCGCCATACTCGTTTTCGATCACAGCAATTTTAAAGCCGTGAGGCTCGTGCAGAATTCGATTGAGTAAGGTGGTTTTGCCCGCGCCCAAAAAGCCGGTCAGTATCGTTGCTGGGATGAGTGCCATAAATAATTTCTGTTTAGTTCTCGTTTGGCGCTGTGACGCAATCAGCGCACCAACCTTTGATCGTGAGGTCAATCTCTTGAATTTTGAAATCTCGATGCGTGGTCAATTGCATGCTGGCTTGAAGTTGCTGTTGCAATGCCGAGCTGTACAAATTTTGTTCAAGGCAAAATACCCGCGCACACCGATTGCATTTGAAGTGCCCATGCTGATGCGGCGTGCTGACATGTTGTGAACTTGCCTCAGAGCTGTCCTTGATGAGGGGCGTGTTCGCGCTGGCACTGTAACGAAAACTTCGGTCGTCGCTACTAATTTTGTGGGCTAAACCGGCTTCCGTCAGGCAATCCAGCGCACGATAAAGCGTGACGCGATCAAGATACGCCAAGGTCTCGTGCAGTTCCAAGTGTGATAGGGCTCGCGGCTGCATCAGTAGGGTTGCCAATACAGTCACCCGCGCGGGAGTTGTTCTGACGTCGGCGAGACGCAAAAGTTCTGCAGCTTGCTCACTAAAGTTCGAGGGCGACACAGCGATGTTTGTTTGTTGAAACACGCATTATCTGCTAATTGCAATTAAGTTGCAAAGAAGCGCCTGTCGTTCGCACATCACAAAATAAAGATAAAAACGCAGAGTATGTAATAAAAACACTACGAAAGCGCTTTATTTAAAAGCGGTTTAATTAAATACAGGGGTTAGTATATTTTTTAGCTGTGTTTATAGTGCCCTATCGTCGGCAATTTAAAATTCTAGTTCTAGTGATTCCCCAATCGGCGTCCCTTGCCACTGCGCATCCAACGATGCAATTCGACTTCGGATCGTAAGAATGATTTCTTCGTCGATTGAAATAGGCGGGCACCCACGGGCGTGACAAGTGACTTGATACATGGCGATGATCTCTTCAACGCTAGACCTGCCACCTGACCATTCATCGCCTTGAAATACTTCCACCAAACGCTCTACTGAATCACTTTCTGCCTCAGCTTGCATCTCGAAGCCAGCCGATTCGCCTGCCTGAACGCGGCTCAAAAAGCCCTTTTTGCGCAAGCTACTCTCGACTGCATAGTGCATCATGTCGTGGGGAATAATGCGCTGCTTGGGGCATTCAATTGTTTCGTCGACACGGTTTGGTCTAACCACGCGCATGGTGTCGTACTTGCCGCTTCCTTTGGTAAAGATCAGTTTCATATTCAACTAAGCTTGTCGATTTTGTTTGCGCTTTTAGCGCGTAGTCTAGTTGTGTAGCGTAATACTGATGGACATATTCGCGTCGTTCAAATCGAATTTTGCGTCATTAATTTTTTTGGGCCGTATTTTCCCAGCGCATTATTGCTTACCCCATTCGGTTCTTTGGGGATGCCAATAAAATTCGTGTCTAATTTCTTATTGCTGTTTTGGTCGTGAAAGACGCCAACCGCAAGACTACCATTTGGCAAGTCCGTCAAATGCAGGGAAGTTGAAGGAGATCGCGCCGGAACTGTTTTACTCACAAGTGGCGTTTTCAAAAACTGCCCTTCGCTGGTATAGACAGAGATGACAATTTGTCCTTCCGTGTTGGAAACGCCCAATACCTCAATGTTTAAGCTTGCTGCATGAACTTGCGAGCAAGCCATCACCAACAATAAAGTGAAATGAAGCATTTGTATAAGATAATTTTTCATCGTTGCTCTAAACCTAAAGTCCCGTAGCCAAGAAGAGGTTTCGAGGTTTTCCCCCAGAAGAACGCAATCGCCAAAAACGCGATGAACATGACGAAGGAGTGCGACAGGGCAAGCCAAGATTTATTTCCAAGCGTATGCAAGGACTCAACACGGAGAAACGCTTCGTTAATTGCGCCGCCCCAAAGCATGTAATAACTCAATAAAATTGCGCTGAGATGGATGCGTAACCAAGCCTTTGACCACTTCCAGCGCACCGCTGCAAATGCGATAAACAAGCTAAGCAAAGTTATTATTGCCATCCAATGAAACATCGAAAACCCTTTCGTTGTATAGATGCCGAGCGCCGTCAAATTCACCACCAATAAAGCAATCACGTAGCGCTGACCTCTCGCACGATGCAGGGCACCCCCTTTGTTTGCAAAAATCACTAATCCGCCAAGCAACATTGCATAAACACACGCCAAGCTATGTATGGTGCCGGTAAAACTCAAATTGAAATTCATTTTTTTCCTTTAACATTTGCTGTAAGCAAGTTACTAGTTTGATTTTCTAGCTTAACTATGTCGATCAACGATAGCTCGCAGGTATTCAATGTAAAGATCGAACGCGCGGCGTCCTAGTGGGCTGATTTGTACTCGACTACGAGGTTTTTTTCCGACGAAATCTTTTTCCATCGTGAGGTAGCCCGCTTTCTCAAGACTTGCTATATGCGCACCGAGATTACCTTCAGTCGCTCCCACGATGGCACGCAGACGCACGAACTCAATTTGTCCGTCTTCTGGCAAACCTTTTAAGGTGGCCATAATTTTGAGTCGGATTGGCTGGTGAATTAATTCGTCAAACTGTCCCATTTGCTCCATCGCTTGCGGCCTCAAACTCGACGCAGCCAAAGACCCGTTGCGACCAATGCGCCGCCTCCAACCACCGCCATCCATATATTGAAGTAGGTGTCGATCGAGAAATAAGCGACTAAAGTCAAGCCCATAATCGCAATGCCAGCAACAACAAGACGTAGACCAACCCAAATACCGACTAACACGTAGAGCGTGCCAAATAAAAGAGGAATGAATGACGTAATCTGCTTGCTTGAATGCGGTGTCAAAATTTGGAAAGTCAACACGATAAAAGCGCATAAAGTGATGCCAACCGCAAACAGGCGCCAGTCATCACGTCGACCGTGCTGTCGCTGGTTGCGCTGCGCAACCCAGAAACTGGCGATCGCGCCCAGCGTGTCGAGAATCAACCAAGACCATCCTTGCTTTGACGGCAAAAAGTAACTGATTAAGTAACCCACAAACCACACCAGCCCCCAAATAATGAAATGAGGTGTCTTTTGTTGATAGCCGTAAAGGATTTTGCTCCGGTCTACGGTTCGGTGCGCCTCTGCCAATGCGGCGTTGGCTTGTTGTGGGGAGATATTCATACATTGTCCGATAATTTTAGAGTACTCTATATTACAGAGTTAATATTTACAAGTACATTTTTCTGTGAATTGAATTAAAAAGCCTAACCGGTGCTTGACGCTTGAAAAAGATGGTGCGAATGACAGAGACCTCTGCATAACCTACTGCGCGGCCGAATTTTGGACCTGCGACTCCGGCTACCGTGCTCGCTGTAAAGTCGTACAGGTGCGCTTCTCGAACCAAACTTCGACGGCTCGCTGCAGTTATCCAGAGGCCTTGAATCGTTTAAATAAACAAGATTAGGAAAATCAATGAAGCCGATCGCTAAAAAAGCAGCTTTCAAACTAGGAGAATTACTTCTTTGCACGCGGGTGCGTTTGGTCGTAGACCTTGGCGAGATGTTGGAAGTCTAGGGATGTGTAAACTTGGGTGGCGGCAATCGAGCTATGTCCGAGCATTTCTTGCACAGCGCGCAAATCACCAGAAGATTGTAAAACGTGGGAGGCAAAAGAATGGCGCATGACGTGGGGATGCACGTCGGCTGGGATGCCAATTTGTTGCGCATGCTTCTTGATGCGTATTTGCACTAAGCGCACTGACATGCGGGTGCCACGTTCGGTGAGAAAGAGTGGCCAAGGATCAGCGCGAACAAGGGTCGTTCGTGCCGCCAACCAATCGCGCAATGCATTTAAGGCTTGCTGTCCGACGGGCACAATGCGTTGCTTATTCCCTTTGCCCGTAACATGCACTTCGCCTTGCATGAGGTCAACCCAGCCCAGACTGCCATGCTGCTTGTCTTGGCTGTCCGCTATATCGAGCCCGACTAATTCCGATACGCGCAAGCCGCTGGAATACAGCAATTCGAACATTGCTCGGTTGGCTAATGCTGTCGGCGCGTCACTGGCGTGATGCGCCACCAGACGGACGGCGTCATCAACGCCTAAGGCTTTTGGCAGGCTTTTGGCTTTCTTCGGTGCTTTAATGCCCTCAACTGGATTTGCTGGTAAATCGATTTGTTCTGCCAGCCAGCGAAAATAGCCGCGCCAACAAGAAAGCTTTCTGGCAATGCTGCGGGCGTTCAAGCCTTCCGCATGCTTTTGCGAGGTGAGCCGTCGTATATCGAAGTAAGTGAGTGCTGCCAAGGGTTTGCCCGCCGCGCATTGGCTTAAGTCACCAAGATCCAGCGCATAGCTGCTTAAGGTGTGTGCTGACAATTGGCGCTGTGTGCGCAATACCTCGAGATATTGATCGATGTCGGCTTTCGCATTCATTTCAAAGCCAGTTCCAGCAGAACTTTCGAGATCGGTTGGCATTGGTTCGGCTTTCGTAAATGCTTCCGTAATGACGCGGTCTGCCAACAAAAAGAAAAGCTCGCCTAGTCAATGAGGCAATTGAGCGCGGCAGCACTGGTATCAGCAATTTTCACCAAGAAGTCCGTTGCCATATCTTTGGTGAAACGTTGCGGATCAGGCGAGCCAAAAACCAGCAGGCCGAAGGTTTGCGCACCTGGTTGCAAGCGTAGCGCCAGCATTGCCAGTGAGGCGATTTCTTCGCCCGATTCCAACCACGACGCAGCTTCAAATTCTTGATTTTTTCCACAAAACGGCGCGTGCAAGCCTTTTGCGAAAATCTGTACGTCTTCACTGGTAGCTTCGGCAAACCAAGTATGCGAATAATCGGCTGACACGTTCCAAAGTCGCAAGGTCGCGTAGGGCAAGGCGAAAATATCTTGCAGACCTTGTGTTAGCACATACGGTAACTCGACGTCGTTGCGGGCAAGCAGCAACGACCGTGTCCAGCTTTGAAATTTGCGCGTAATCACATCATTGTCGGTGGCGATACGCATGAGTTCAGCCAAGCGAAGTTCAAGTTGCTTATGCTTTTCCCGCACGACTTCCATTTGTCGTTCTTGCAGTGAGATTGCGCGACCCATCACTGGGCTAGTTAAGCGTATATCCGCCAAAAGCTCAGCATGTTCCTCGAAAAAATGCGGGTGGGTGCTGAGGTAATTTGCAATGTCATTCGAATTCATTTAATTCATTCATAAAGTTATTTCGCCATCATAAACGCTGACGGCCGGGCCACTCAAGAATACGCTGTTGTTTTCGCCCGCCCATTCCACAGAGAGGTCGCCACCGCGCATGCTGACGCGCACGGGAGACTCAAGCAAACCGCGCTGTATGCCGGTCGCCACAGCGGCACAAGCGCCCGTTCCGCACGCAAGCGTTTCTCCCGTTCCACGCTCAAAAACGCGTAAGCGGATGTGACTACGATTCAGCACTTGCATGAAGCCTGCGTTAACCTTCTTGGAAAAACGTGGATGTTTTTCTATGACTGCCCCGTCTTCTTCAACGGGAAAAGTATCCACATTATCGACCACTTGCACTGCATGCGGGTTGCCCATCGAAGCCACACAGACATCGACAGTTTTGTTTGGCAAGTCCAAAGGCCAAACAGACGCTTTGCCTTGCTGTTGCCTATGCAGCTTGTTCGTATCAAACGGCACATTCTCAGGCACGAAGTGCGGCACCCCCATGTCAACCGTTACACTTTGATCTTCATTCATACGCGGCTCGATCACGCCCGCTAAGGTCTCAACCCGAATACTGTTTTTGCTGGTCAGGTGTTTGTCAATCACAAACCGCACAAATGCCCTAGAGCCATTACCACATTGTTCAACTTCACCACCATCAGCGTTGTAAATGCGATAGCGAAAATCGACACCGGTTGTTTGGCTAGGCTCAACCACCAAAATTTGATCAGCACCCACACCGAATCGCCGATCAGCTAATAATTTGTATTGTGCGCTGGTCAATGCGACGGTTTGGTTGACGCCATCAATCACAACAAAATCGTTGCCTGCGCCATGCATTTTTGTGAATTTCAGTTTCATGGTGAAATTATTTTCGTATCCAACGCAAATTGTTTGGCGTTGCTTATCGTTGTTCTTTGTTGGTGGGGATCAATGCGCTTACGCAGCGCCCCAAAAAAACAGATCACGCCATTTCTTTGGTGCGCAACTGGATTGAGACCGCGACGTGCAGCGAGGTATCGATCATCGCACATTTCATTCGCGTCGCTTGGTATTTCAAACGAGTTTATAAACCCCGCAACCCAGTGCTAAATTGTCCGAGACGCAAATCATGAACGAAGTCTTTACATCCACTTTCCCGCTGGTAGGATTCACAATACTGTAATCAATCCAACCTCCTCCGGCAGGAACAGAAAACGCATCATGCAGGAACTTCGGTCCATCAACACCTGGCACGCTGCCAATATTGGCGCCTAGTTTTGCCGCATTCCCCGCGAATGCCCGATACACACCGCGCGTGTCAACCGCAAAAACATACATATCACGGTCCGCGAACTGCTTATCCACATCGGCGGTGATGCGCTCAAGGCACGCATCGCCAGCCACCTTATACAAACCTTCAGCCGCGCGCACAAGTTTTAGCGCCTCGTCAGCCGTTCCTTGGCGAAGTTTGAATGTCGACACCGCAAAATTCAAAGTCTGTGCACGTCCTTCCAATTCTCCAGAGGCTTGCTTGGCTTCATCAGCCATGCGTCCGTTTCGATTTGTAATTTCTTCCAAGTCCAGAATTGCCGCGCTGATTTGAGCCAATCCGTTGCTTTGCTCATTCGATGCAATAGAAATCGAGTCAATATCCTTTGCGAGGTTGCGTATGCCGTTAAGAATATCGCTCAGTGTTAAATTTACCTCGTCAATTTGGTAGACACCGTTTTCCACTTTTGTCACAGATTCTTCGATTAAGCGGCGAATCTGTCTTGCCGCATCGGCACTCCGTTGGGCGAGGGCACGTACTTCGGTGGCAACCACCGCGAAGCCGCGGCCATGCTCCCCAGCGTGCGACGCTTCTACCGCCGCATTGAGCGCCAAAATATCCGTTTGGAACGCAATGCGATCGATCATGCTGACGATATCCTGCACTTTTAAAGCACTGTTCTGGATGTCGTTCATTGAGGCGACCGCCGATTTCATGGTGTCCCCACTGGATTCAGCAATCAGGCGAACATTCGCCGCCATGCTGCTAACGGCGCGCGCGCTGTCGGCGTTTTTCTTTACCGTTTCTGCTAAGTCTTTGACGCTGGCTGAGGTTTCCTCCAAATTGGAAGCCTGCTGTTCCGTGCGATAAGCCAAATCCGAAATGCCAGTGGAAAGTGATTGTCCCAAATTCGCCACCATTGTGGCGCTCGACCGTACATTGGCAACTAAGGCCGAGAGTTGGCTGTTCATATTTTCCAAAGTTCGACCCATATTGCCGAGTTCGTCTTTTCCTTCGGTACTGATCTTTAATGTGAGATTGCCAGCAGCGACCGCAGTCACCGCACTATTTACCGTGGCCATGTCACGAGCGAACACACGATAAAAACCATACGCTAGGTAGGCTGTGAGTAGCAATGCAAAGACAACCAATGAAGAGGTTAAAAATAATTTGGACTTTGAAGACTTCTTGCGCTTCTGAAGTTCGGTATCGAGCTGATTTAGGGCTTCCATTTGTAGTTGCAAAGTCTGGTCGAACGCAGCGGTGGTGTCTTGATAAATTTTTGCAGACATGGTGTTGCTCGTGGTTGCCCGATCAGACGTCAACATTGAAACAAGATTTTTACTTGCGTTAAGTGCGGCAGTCAGATTTTTTGGTGCTTGCTCACCAGCGCGCATCAATGACATACCGCCCTCATCGACATCGAGTGCCGACAAATTCACGACTTCGGCGCGCGTTCGCAAGAGTCCGAGCTCTCGTTCGTTGAGCGCCTCAGTAAGCGATAAGCTGTTACTGAGTGCGCGCATCTGAGAGATTCGTTCCAGCCAAAGTGGGATTTTTTGTGTCGACAAAAGCATTAAAAAATAACTGGATGCTTCAGGGTCAAGCACGAGTCCTGTGGCTTCTGTGGTGAGCTCTAAAAAGCGATGGCTTTGTTCGACGGCTTTGGTTGGTCTTTTTTCTCTGCTGGGATCATTTGTGCTGTTCGGGCTGCTGGAAGTTTTTGCTTCAGCAATCTCGTTGAGCGCCTCGTGCAAGGTTTCCCATGGCTTTTTTAACAGCGGGTAGGTGTTGGCAGCCAACTCTGCATCGATTAAGGCAATGTTTTTTTTGAGTTGGGTGCGCAATGCTGCGGTAGTAGCCTCGGCAGTTCCGTTTTGCTGATCGCGAATTTTTTGTGTATCTGTGATTGCAGCCAGGATCAGCCTTGAGATTTTGACGCCGTCGGCCTCCATTGCCGCCGTGACGTGTTCAGTGCGGTAGGCACTGAGTAAATTCAGGCACAGAAAAATCAAGGGCAAAGCAACGGTTGCGGCTATCAAGAAAAGCTTATTCCGAAAACCTAAAGACTCCATCAACCGCGTGCAGGGTTGCATGATCTTATTTAGTCCGTCCTCAAATATAGCCATGCACCCCTCTTTGACCAAAAAATTGAATAAAAACGTCAGAATCGTCTTTAAGGCGATTGAGGCTGTAAAACAGTCATGCTGAGCCATTGATATTATCAATCGGCACGCTGTTTTGGCAGTCTTATTTTACTTTTTTTTCCCACTGTTGTCGTTGAGCAAGCCGCTGGATTGCGACCTGTACACTTTTCAAATGTGTTTGCTCTACTGTACTGGTCTTTATTTTTGTTCTTGGATATGGTTCTTTGCACAGGCAGTCTTTACTCTAGCAAGCTGACAGAATTGTATGGACTAACTCAAAAGGTCGTCCATAATAGTTTTGCATAGCCCCAATACGGCAAACCCTTGCCCTTATAAAAACGTACGGAGACCCCGAATGAATGCACCCCTCAAAGCCGAACAGCAGGCGCTGGTCGATCAAACTATTTCCCTTGACGATAAATACACCCTAGACCGTGGCCACGCGTTTATGACAGGCACGCAAGCCTTAATTCGCTTGATGATGTTGCAGCGGCAGGCGGATGAAAAAGCCGGATTAAATACCGCTGGTTACATCAGCGGCTACCGTGGCTCACCACTGGGTAACGTCGATTTGACAGCGGCTAAGGCAAAAAAGCATTTGAGCAAATATCACGTAAAGTTTCATCCTGGTGTGAATGAGGATCTGGCAGCGACGACCGTTTGGGGCACGCAACAGGTGAATATGTTCCCGGGCGCAAAATACGACGGTGTGTTTGCCATGTGGTACGGCAAAGGGCCGGGCGTGGATCGTTGCGGCGACGTGTTTAAGCATGCCAATTTGGCGGGTACCTCCAAATTTGGTGGTGTACTCGTGGTGGCGGGTGATGATCACGCCGCTAAATCATCCACGGCCGCGCACCAAAGCGAACATATCTTGAAAGCCTGCGGCATTCCCGTCTTGTATCCCTCGTCAGTGCAGGAATATCTGGATTATGGCTTGCACGGCATTGCGCTTTCCCGCTACACGGGCTTATGGGTGTCGATGAAGTGCGTGACTGATATTGTTGAGTCCGGTGCCGTGGTAGAGATTAATCCTGATCGCGTGCAACCGATTATTCCTACTGACTTTGATTTGCCAGCAGATGGCGTCAACATTCGTACGCCTGACCCCGTGCTAGCACAAGAAACCCGCATGAATAACTACAAGTGGTATGCGGCTTTAGCCTACGTGCGAGCCAACAAGCTGAATAAAATTATTTGGGATAGCCCGAATGCCAAGATCGGCATTATTACGGCAGGTAAGTCCTACTTAGATACGCGTCAAGCCTTGGCAGATTTGGGGATTGACGAACAAGTAGCGAAAGATATCGGCATACGCCTGTATAAAATTGGCCTGACTTGGCCGCTAGAGTCACAAGGCGTGCGCGAGTTCGCCACTGGTCTTGAAGAAATTTTAGTGGTGGAAGAGAAGCGTCAAATTCTTGAATATGCGTTGAAAGAAGAGTTGTACAACTGGGAAGACAAAGTGCGCCCGCGTGTTGTGGGTAAGTTTGACGACAGCGGTGAATGGAGCAACTTGCATGGCTCTGGGCATGGTGAGTGGTTGTTACCCGCCACTTATGAACTCAGCCCCGCGCAAATCGCCCACGCCATTGCCTCGCGCATTAGCCGTTACTTTGCGGGTCACCCTGTGGAGCAGCGCGTCAAAGAACGGGTCGCGTATTTGGAAGCAAAAGAAGCCGCCTTGAATGTGATTGGCAAGCCAGACGCGAATAAAGATCGCGTACCGCATTTCTGCTCGGGTTGCCCGCACAACACTTCCACCAAAGTACCGCAAGGCAGCCGCGCATTAGCGGGTATCGGCTGCCACTATATGGTGACTTGGATGGACAGAGAAACCTCCACCTTCACCCACATGGGCGCCGAGGGTGTGACGTGGGTCGGGCAAGCACCGTTCACCACAGAAAACCACGTTTTTTGTAACTTAGGTGACGGTACTTATTATCACTCGGGCTTATTGGCAATTCGCGCAGCGATTGCGGGTGACGTGAATATCACCTACAAAATTTTGTTTAACGACGCAGTCGCGATGACAGGCGGCCAAGAGTTTGACGGCCCGCTCGATCCCGGCATGATTTCGCGCCAAATCGCTGCGGAAGGCGTGTCGCCGATTATTGTGGTGACGGATGAGCCAGAAAAATATCCCGCTGGTTATCCGTGGGCGGCCGGCGTCACTGTGCGCCATCGTAGTGAGCTCGATGCGGTACAACGTGAATTGCGCGAAGTTAAAGGCGTATCGGCGATGATTTATGATCAAACTTGCGCCTCAGAAAAGCGCCGCCGCCGGAAAAAAATCGATAAGAACGGCAAGCCGGGTTTCCCCGACCCTGCGAAACGCGCTGTGATTAATGAAGCGGTGTGTGAAGGCTGTGGCGATTGCAGCGTGCAATCAAATTGTTTGTCTGTTGAGCCTTTAGAGACCGAATTTGGTCGCAAGCGGCAAATCAACCAATCGTCGTGCAACAAAGATTTTTCTTGCGTCAATGGCTTCTGCCCAAGCTTTGTCACGGTGGAAGGGGGCAAATTAAAGAAGCCACCCAAAACCAAGATCGAGGCGGGCAATGCACTTGATGTGCGCAGTTTGCCGCAGCCGACGTTGCCAACTACCGAGCAACCGTTTGGCGTGTTGGTCACGGGCGTGGGCGGCACAGGTGTCGTCACCATCGGCCAGATCATGGCGATGGCCGCGCATTTGCAAGGCAAAGCCTGCTCAGTGCTGGATATGACGGGCTTAGCACAAAAGGGCGGTGCGGTGATGTCGCATGTACGCCTCGCCAACTATGCTGACGACATTCAATCCACCCGTGTTGGCACAGGCATGGCCGATTTGGTGATTGGTTGCGATTTAATCGTCACCGCAGGCAAAGACGCCGTATCCCGCATGGGTGAAGGCCGCACTTTTGCGGCCGTCAACCAAGGCAGCAGCCCAACTGCCACTTTTATCAAAAACCCGAATTGGCAATTCCCAGCCGATGGGGCGGAAAGCGAAATCCGTAAAGCCTGCGGTAGCGAGCGGGTGCAATTAATCGATGCGAGTGGCATTGCCACCGCCTTAATGGGTGACAACATTGCGACCAATATGTTCCTGCTCGGTTACGCCTGGCAAAAAGGTTGGGTGCCTCTCACTGAAGCGGCGTTGATGCGCGCAATTGAATTGAACGCGGTGTCGATTGATTTCAACAAGCAAGCCTTTAACTGGGGGCGCATCGCAGCGAATGATTTGGCGGCAGTTCAAAGATTGGTCGCGCCATCGCAAGTCATCGAATTAAAGCGCGCACCGAGTTTGGAAGACATCACACTCAAGCGCGAAGCATTCTTGACTGAGTACCAAAATTTAGCGTATGCCCAAACCTACAGTGCCTTTGTTGCCCAAGTCAAAGCGGCAGAAAGCAAGATAGCCAACGGCAAGCCGCTGCGTTTAACGGAAGCAGTCGCTAAATACCTGTTTAAATTGATGGCATACAAAGACGAGTACGAAGTTGCGCGCCTTTATACGAATGGCAAATTTGAGGAAAAAGTCGCTTCGATGTTTGAAGGTGACTACGCGATTCATTTCCACCTCGCACCGCCACTGTTCGCAAAACGCGATCAACAAGGTCATTTAATCAAGCAGCAATTTGGTCCGTGGATGATGAAAGCATTTGGCTTACTCGCAAAAATGAAATCGCTGCGTGGCACTGCCTTGGATATTTTTGGCTACACAGCAGAGCGCAAAATGGAACGCGCCTTGCCGATTGATTACGTGAGCACCATCAGCCGTTTATTGCCGCTCTTAAACGAGGAAAATCTGAGCCAAGCAGTTGCCATTGCGAGCATTCCTGAAGACATACGCGGCTATGGTCATGTCAAGGAACGGCATCTGCTTGCGGCCAAAGCCAAGGAGGCGAGTTTGCTAGCAGCATTTAATGCACCTGCTGGCATCCCCAAAGCCACGCAAAAGGCGGCTTAGTTCTCAAGCGCATTCTGCAGTTAAGCGCCTAGCGGCATTGTTTTATACAATACTGCTAGGCGTATTTTTTTAACGCGCTTTATTTACAAGCGCAAAGTAAATAAAAAATATATTTTTTCAGGGAGTATATTTTTTCTCGCCGCAGCTGATGCAAATCTCGTCGGCTGTTAGCACCACAATTCTGCACAACCAAGGTCAAAAACTATCATGCAAGCTCGCCACTTCATCGCCTGTGCATCAGCAGTGCTCTTCCTTGCCGTCGCCTGCGGCGCCTTCGGTGCCCACGCCCTTAAAGCGTATTTGACCGCCGACCGACTCGCCATTTGGCAAACCGCCGTGCTTTACCAATTTATTCATGGACTCGGTTGTCTGGCAATTGGTGTTTTGCTTGAACACAAAAGCTCGCGCTGCTTGAAATTGTCTGGCTGGTCGATGTTGGCCGGTATCGTTTTATTCTCTGGCAGCCTGTATTTACTTGCGCTAACTGGCGTGCGGGAGTTAGGCATCATTACGCCGATTGGTGGTTTGGCTTTTCTCGCAGCATGGTCGCTTTTAGGTCTTGCAGCGATGCGAAAAGTCCCTACGTCGTAACCAATTGGTCGGTAACACTATCAGTTGATGATGTGGTAAAACAACATAAATCAATAATTGTCACAAATAGTTACATGTTCTCAATTTCAAACGAAGAAAAATTAATTTCACGTTTTACAATAGTTTTCCATTTGATTTTTTTTAAAAACATGAAATTTATCCTGATATCCATTTGTTGTAGCGCTTTTGCTTTGTCTTTTTCCGGATGTAGAACAGCGACGAAGCCAAAAAATGTAGAAGGAACGACATCAGCCACCAGCCGAATTTCCAATCCGGCATCCACAACGGTACGAGTGGAAACAGTTGAGTTTCGCACAGGCGTCTCGTCAACCACTGTCGAAAAACTTGCTCAAAACTATGGGTGCGTAGGCGGCAAAGGTGCAGGGTTAATTACTGAGCAAGGACCAGTTGAAATCTACAGAATGCAATGCAATGACGGGAAAGTTTTTCTTGCACAGTGCGAATTGCGCCAATGCAGCGCTAAGCGTTAATTTAGGGAAGCGCTGATTGAGTGTAGCGAGCGGCCAACGTTTGGATCGAGAATCGCACCGGTACGACTGTACAGCGAGGCACGTAGCGCGTGTCGCAGATACAATATTTGCGTGCGCAGTAACTTAATCAGAGCTTCCTCAGTTTTATATTTTCAAAAGTAGCCATCTCCATCGAGGTGGTTTTTTTGTTTTTTTATATTACAAAGCTTTAAGATATTAAGTTAATAATTTTTGTAAACTTGTATGATGATGTTTTATCTCAAACCTAATCAGCATCATGCAAATGTCCAGACTGAAATCCGCCGTCGCCGCGCTCATTTTGATATTTGTCGGCTTTTATGCCGAGCAAACCTCAGCGCAAACCTCGTTTCAACTTTCTGACCCTATTCCGGTTGGCCCCCAAGTTAAAGTCGGCAAGCTGCCAAACGGCTTGACCTACTACATCCATAAAAACGGTAAGCCAGAGAAACGCGTTGAAATGCGTTTGGTAGTGAAAGCTGGCTCTATCCTTGAAGATGATGATCAACAAGGTTTAGCGCATTTCACCGAACACATGGCGTTTAACGGGTCTAAACGTTTCAAAAAACACGAACTGGTTTCTTACCTGCAATCCCTCGGGGTGAAGTTCGGGGCGGATCTCAATGCTTATACGGGTTTTGATGAGACGGTGTACATCCTCCCGATTCCGACAGAAAATCGCGCGAATTTAGATGTTGGCTTTCAAATTTTGTCCGATTGGGCACAAGGTCTCACGCTGGATAGTTTTGATATCGACAAAGAGCGCGCAATTATTTTGGAAGAGGCGCGGCTGGGCAAGGGTTTGGCTGACCGTATAAACAAATTGTTGCTGCCCGAAGTATTCAATGGTTCTCGTTACGCGCAAAGATTGCCGATTGGCCTCGAATCAGTGATCAAGACGGCGCCCGCAGCGGCAATCAAGCGCTTCTATGCGGATTGGTATCGCCCCAACTTAATGGCGGTGATTTTGGTGGGTGATATTGAGGTTGTCGAGGCAGAACAATTAATCGATAAGTATTTCAGAGACTTGAAAAATCCCAAAAAGGAACGTCCTCGGAACTATACAAAAATACCGCCGCGCGTGGGCTCAAGTGCCTTGATCATTACAGACAAGGAAGCTACCGACAACACTGTACTTGTTCGGTATCCGGTCACAACTACAAAGCCGCAAAAGATAATTAAGGACTATCGCGACGCAATCTTGAAACGTCTGGTAATAAATATGTTGGCACAACGAGTGCAAGAACTTGCGCAACAAGCCAATCCGCCGTTTCGTACTGCTTTCAGTAGTGTTATACCCATCGCGCCAGGCTACGAAGCATTTAATATTTTGGCGGTCTTAGGACGTGGTGGCGTCGCGCCAGCATTATCGGCTGTGATACAAGAGAACGAGAGGGCACGTCAGTTTGGTTTTTCTGAGGAAGAGCTTGAGCGTGCGAAAAAAAATTACCTACGTGGTATCGACAACGCTTTTCTGGAGCGGGATAAAATAAGTTCAACCACCTTTGCCGCCGAATATGCGCGCAACTTTCTCGTGCAAGAGTCCTTACCTGGCCTGGCGAATGAATCACTTTATGCGAAAGAACTCGTTCCCGCCATCACGCTGGGCGAGATTAATGAACTTACGAAGCAAGTGATCCCCCACAGTAAAGACAAATTAGTCGCCTACGTTGGCAGTAACAAAGAAGATCAACCTGCACCCAGCAAAGAAGAATTACTCGATGCGGTAGAGAAAGCGCAGCAAGCCATCGTTGAACAAAGGCAAGAAGCGGCATTGCGTAAAACCTTGCTTCTCGAACTCCCCAAGACGGGAAGTATTGTTTCAGAAAAGGTCGATGCACAACTTCAAACGACGACTTTAGAGCTTTCAAACGGTCTTAAAGTGGTCTTGAAACCCAGCGATTTTCAAAATGATCAAATCGTTTTGAGCGCCGCGCGCTTTGGTGGTCAGTCATTGTATGGACAGAGCGACTATATGAATGCCAACTTTGCAGCGGCAGTCAAGTACAGCATGGGGATTGATGATTTGAGTCCGAGCGAGTTTCAAAAAATTACCGCTGGAAAATCGTTTAACTTTAGCTTCTCCATCGGACCTTACCTCGATAGCATCAGCGGTTCAAGCTCAAGCGCTGATTTTGAAGAAATGTTGCAAGGGATTTATTTGGGCTTTCAAAAGCCACGAGTTGATCGAGATTTGTTTCAAGCATTTTTACGCAATTCGCAAGACAGTGCGCGCAATGCACTCGCTTCGCCAGAAGCGGTTTTCAACGACCTTGTTTACCGGCAAATTTACAATAATCACCCCCGGTTGTGGTCGACCCGCAAGCCAGAGGATTTTTCTCATCTGGAAATGGAGCGCGCCCTAGCGATTTACCAAGAACGTTTCGGAAGCGCGTACGGTCTGCACTTCACACTTGTGGGTAGTTTTGATGTGGAAAAAATCAAACCGCTTCTTGCCCGCTATCTCGCGAGTTTGCCAAGCTCACAAGTAGCGAGTGCATATAAAGACTTGGGTATCAATCCTTTGCCGGGGCAACTGAAGCAAGACGTATTCAGCGGATCGGCTGAGAAGAGCCAAGTGTCCTTGATCTTTTCGGGCCCCGCGCCCTACACATTAGACGAAAGTAATCGATTATCGGTGATGGTAGAGATTCTGAATTTGAAAGTTACCGATGTCTTGCGCGAAAAGCTAGGCTTAATTTATGGCGGTGGCTTCAATGGCAATCTGACTCGTTTTCCGACGCAGAGCTTTTTTATTGAAGCACGAGTACCTTGCGCACCAGAAAATGTAGAAAAAGTAGTGAGCGCACTCATTTCCGAAATCGACAAACTCCAAACCGATGGCCCTGAACCTGCAGACCTCGCGAAAGTGCAAGAGAATTGGAAAAAGAATCACCAAGTTCGCTTGCGAACTAATGACTATTGGGTGAGCCTGCTTCAAGACAGCGCACTGCTCGGCGATGATCCAAAACGGGCCTTTAGTTTTGACGAAAGAGTTCGTGCAATCACCACGGAGGAAATTAAAGCTGTCGCAAAAAAATACCTTGATCGAAAAAATTATGCGCGATCTGTGCTTTACCCAGAAAAGAAGTAGATGGGTCTAACTTCGAATTTAGGGAATTTCTGATGAAGCGACTGCTTAGACAGATCAGTCCTGCTGGTGCGCTTCTCGATGCAAACGTTTGACCGCTTACTCGACTTAATCCGAGCCTTTTCAGCTTGTTTGATACGGTTGCACCTTAAACCCAGATTTTCCAATAGGCGCGCTTTCAGCGCTATTTGTGAGCTGACGGCGCACTTTCGGTCATTTTCGCTGCTCTTCGGTGCCAATAGCTGGCTATTGGCGTCTCCGTCGCAGCAAAACCGCCTCGAAAAATGCATCCGCCATCGTCACAAATCCTAATGAAAAATTTGGGTTAAAACTAAGTCAGCTAGCCTTGCATCGTTCTAAGCATGGCTGGCAGCCAATTGTCTTACGGCAATTGGCTGCCATAAATCGTATTACAATGTGGGCATTCCGCAGTATCGTTTCTGGTTGCGCGCCACGATAACAATCCTGTCGGCTCACTCCATCGTGTTCAATATGAATCCCTTAATCATCAATCTAGCGCCGACAGGTCTTATTCCTAGCCGCGCGCAGACGCCGCACGTTCCCCTTAGTGTTGAGGAGATTATTCGTAATGTAGAAAAATGCGTCATCGCTGGTGCATCTATGGTGCATTTACACGCACGTGATGCCAGTGGCAACGCCACCGACGACGTTACGATTGTTGCGGCAATCATTGAGGGCATACGGGCGAGCTGTCCAGATGTGCTTATCACCACCACGACCAGCGGTCGTCGCTCTCCCGAAATAGAGAAGCGTGCCGCCAGTTTGTATCTTGAGGGACGCTGCAAGCCGGACATGGCGAGCTTAACCTTGGGGTCGATGAACTTTTCAAACGAAGCCAGCCTCAACGCCCCGGCGACGATTATGCGGCTTGCAGAAATAATGCAAGAACGCGGCATCAAACCTGAACTTGAAGTATTTGATCTTGGCATGATCAACGTTGCAAAAATTTTGGCAGATAAAGGTTTAATTGAGCCACCGTTTTACTTCAATTTCTTGCTAGGTAACCCCTCCACAGCACAAGCAACATTAATGCATCTAGCGACCTTGATTGCGGACTTACCGGCGCAATCAATTTGGGCAACAGCGGGCATAGGGCGTTTTCAAACTCAAGCAAACGCGTTGGGCGTCGTAATGGGCGATGGCGTGCGCGTGGGCTTGGAAGATAATCTTTGGTTCGATTCAGAACGCACGGTGTTGGCGACCAATGAAATGCTCGTCAATCGCATCACAGCGCAAGCAAAGGCGCTTGGAAGAGCAGTTGCTTCGCCGCGCGAGGTACGCGAATACCTTGGACT
>JAIETO010000003.1 GCA_019745005.1 Burkholderiaceae bacterium | reverse complement strand
GACCGGAACAGGAATCAAACATCGACTGCTCGCTACCTTACGCAAAGGTCTCAGGTATGATGCCAATTCTAAGCACGCACTGCTTTCTTTCCTCGCACTTTGACCTTGGATAGACCCATGCCACGTTTGACCGAACTCACGCTCTACCCAATAAAATCGTGCGCAGGCATTGCATTTGAATCGGCACAGGTCACGGCGAAAGGTTTGTACTTTTCTGGCGTGTACGATCGAGAATGGATGTTGGTAGATGCGCAGGGCATGTTTATTACGCAGCGCGAGTATCCCAAAATGGCGGCCATACGGCCCAGCATTGTTGGCGATGAATTACACCTGCACTTTGCCGCATCTGCCAATTTCCCCACGCTGAGCTTACCGATTCAGCGCACGGCTAAAGCAAACAAGGCGACGCGACAAGTGCAAGTGTGGGACGATGTGCTCAATGCTGATGATGCGGGGGATGAGGCGGCAAATTGGTTTAGCTCTGCGCTTGGCGTGCCTTGTCGCTTGGTGCGCTTTGATCCCACAGCTTCACGCATCGCCAGCAGTCGTTGGGTGGCAGGGCAAGAAATTCCCACGCATTTTTCTGACGGCTTCCCCATGCTCTTGATCGGCCAAGCGTCGCTCGACGACTTAAATGAAAAGCTGATAAAAAAGGGACTAGACGCCGTTCCCATGAACCGCTTCCGCCCCAACTTGGTGATTGAGGGATGTGAGGCATTTGAAGAAGACTACGCAGAATCCCTAAGCTTCGGCAATGACGCTGCCAGTATTGTTCTCAAACCCGTCAAACCTTGCCCCCGTTGCCCCATGCCTGCAGTTGACCAAGTCTCAGGCGAGGTGGGGCCGAATCCAGTGGACATGCTGCAGACCTACCGTGTGAATCCCTTAGTTGACGATGCGGTGACTTTTGGCATGAATGTGATACTGCAGCAAGGCGAAGGTGGCATACTTCAGCGTGGCGCTGAGCTTGACCTACAAATCGCATTTTGAGCGACGCACTGTTAAACCCGAGTGAACGAAATGTCCATGTCGAAACAAGCTAATCATTTGCCTACGAAGCCCGATACTTCAGGCGTGGCGACGCCCGGCGTGGCGACGCCCGGCGTAGCGACGCCCGGCGTGGCGACGCGCGACGTAGCGACGCCCGACGTTGAGGCCTTGAATCAGTCACTCAAGCAGCAATTGCAAGACTTGCTAGAGCAGGCACGGTTAAATCAGCACATCTTAAAACGTCATCAAGCGTTAGAGTTAAAGCTCATCGGTGCAGTCTGTTTTCGTGATTTACTCGACACGATTTTTAATACGCTCAAACAAATTTCAGAGCTTGATTTTGTCTCGCTGACATTATTAGAAAACCAGAACAATTTAAAGCAGATATTGTCAGACTTAGAAATCGCGCATGACGAATACCCTTGCCTGCTGTTTGCTAAATCTGTCGCTGACTTTAACCTCGATGGTGAAGCCCTAACAAAGTCTGTTTTAAGCCGCTTCGACGCCAAATTGCACGGGCATTTGTTGCCGTCGACTGATCGACCGCCTAGTAGCATCGCCATCGTTCCCCTACTCCGGCAGGGAACTTTGTTTGGCAGTTTGATTATGGGCAGTGTCGATGCTGAGCGCTTCAATCCGAATCTGGGCACGGACTTCATCGAGCGCATGGCTGCCATCATTTCAATTTGCCTCGAAAACGTGATGAATCGCGAGCGGCTGACACATATTGGCCTAACCGACGCGCTCACCAACGTCAGTAATCGGCGCTTTGTGGAGCAACGTTTGCTTGAAGAAATCGGTCGTTCCCGCCGGCAAAACTACAACATCGCCTGTCTCTATTTGGATATTGATTTTTTCAAAAAAATTAATGATGAACACGGGCACCAAGGTGGCGATGACGTGCTTAAAGAAGTTGCTGGGCGCATAAAGAAAGAATTACGCTCCCACGATACGGTGGGCCGCTTTGGCGGCGAAGAGTTCGTCGTCATCTTGGTCAATACCAACCAAGCAGATGCACTCATGGTGGCAGAGCGTATCCGTCAAAGCATCGCCGAAAAACCCTTCCTGCTCACGATGGCAGATACCTGTTCGACTAGCATTTCAATCGGTCTAGCCACACTACACGAGAACCAGCACCAAGACGATATCAGCACCTGTGCGGAAGACCTACTTTGGCGCGCCGATAAAGCCTTGTACCAAGCAAAACGCAATGGGCGCAATCAAGTTTGCCTAGGCTTAATTTAAAAAAGCTAGCCAAAAAACCACACCCGCGTTGCGCATAGGAAGACTACGCAACGACCATGAAAATCTTACGAAAAATTTAATTTACTGGGAGTATGCCAAAAAATAGGCATGATCGCGCTTTATTTAAAAGCGCATTGAGATAATGCTACTAGGGGTATGCAAATTACGCGACTTTGGCATTGCCAGTTTTGAGACGCTCATACTTTGCCATCAATTCTTCACGGCTTTCGCGCCATTCGGGATTGAACGGAATGCAGCTTACGGGGCAGACTTGTTGGCATTGTGGCTCATCGAAATGACCAACGCATTCCGTACACTTGTTCGGGTCAATCTCATAAATCTCGACGCCCATATAGATCGCTTCGTTAGGGCACTCTGGCTCGCACACGTCACAGTTGATGCAGTCGTCAGTAATCAATAAAGCCATGTATCTTTATCCCAAGTTGGCAATTTTTTGTTTCAGCCACTTATCCACCGAAGGGAAAACAAACTTCGAGACATCGCCACCTAACATGGCAATCTCACGCACGATGGTGCCTGAGATAAATTGATATTGGTCAGACGGTGTAAGAAACAGTGTTTCAACATCAGGCAACAGATAACGATTCATCCCTGCCATTTGAAATTCGTATTCAAAGTCCGAAACGGCGCGTAAGCCACGCACGATCACGCGGGCGTCATTTTTTCGCACAAAATCTTTCAACAAACCAGAAAAACTTTCCACGCGCACATTGGGGTAATGGCCCAAGACTTCGTTGGCAATCGTCAGTCGCTCGTCTAGGCTAAAAAAAGGTTTTTTGTTCTTGCTGTCTGCCACACCCACTACCAAAGTATCGAATAAACCCGACGCTCGGCGCACCAAATCTTCATGCCCACGCGTTAGCGGATCAAATGTTCCTGGGTATACGGCTGTCACCATGTTAATTCCTTGGTTTTCTTGGTTAGGTCAAAAGATCAATATTTGGCGCGAACGGGTCATTGCGGTTAAGCCGAAAATGTAAACCGGGTGGCCTGAAATAGGTATAAACAATTGTTAAAGTCCTCCGGAAGCCGCATTATGCCTTAATTTCTGTACCGTCTAGCGCAGGGCGACTTGCGCGCAACAGATGGAAATGCACCAAGCCAGCTTGATCAGCACGCAATAGCTCCCATCCTGCGCACCAAGGCAAATCGTCGCGCATGGTGGTCTCTTTTGGCAAATGGAGCGGCAATTCGGATTCGGCATACAGCAAGCCATTGGGCTTTAATAGCGGCAAACAAGCAGGCAAAAGTGTCGCCAGGCTATCCTTACCAAAGGGTGGGTCAAGAAAAATCACATCAAATTTTTCGCCGGCCGCTTGCATTTGCGGAAGCACTCGATTTGCGTCTGCACGTTTGATCTGAACTTGGGTGGCTTGCAGCTTTGTGCAGACGTCGTGCAATTGTTGGCATGCAGCGCCGGCTACTTCAACCATGACGACCTTTTCTGCGCCTCGGCTCGCCGCTTCAAAACCCAAGGCGCCACTGCCTGCAAATAAATCGAGACAGGTAACGCCCAGCCAATTGCTATGGAGTTGATGATTCAGCCAATTAAACAAGGTTTCACGCACTCGATCTGGTGTGGGACGCAGACCTTCTGCGGTAATCACGTCCAAGACAGTACGCTTCCACTGTCCGCCAATAATACGTACTTGGTGGCGATGTTGGCGTCCATGCACGGGTTGACGTGGGGTGGTGGCTTTTTTTGTTGGCTTTGACATGTCTTAAAACTTACCTTTTCCTCAGCATAAAAATGCATCTGTGCGTCTGTTAGAATGACAGCATTTTAACCCGCAGACCACTCTTCCAAAGCCCATATCGATGTTCAGTTTTTTTAAGAAAAAGCCTCCAGTCGACACGCCTGATTTAACGGCAACATCAAACACAGCGACGCAGCCACCTGCAAAGGCAGAAACTGACGCGGCAACTGCGCCAAAAAGCTCATGGATTTCGCGCTTAAAGATTGGTTTAGCAAAAACTTCTAGCAACTTTTCTCGTCTCTTTGTCGGTGCAAAAATCGATGAAGATTTATACGAAGAACTTGAAGCTGCCTTGCTCACCTCGGATGCGGGCGTGGAGGCAACGGAATTTTTGCTGACAAGCTTAAAACGCGTTGTAAAGGATGAGAACTTAACAGACGCCGAACAAGTGCGCCTTGCGCTTAAACGTCTGTTACTTGCGATGTTATCGCCGCTGCAAAAACCCTTGGAGCTAGGACGATTCCAACCTTTGGTGATGATGATTACGGGCGTGAACGGCGCGGGCAAAACCACCACGATCGGCAAGTTAGCCAAGCATTTACAGAAACACCAGCAAACCGTGTTGTTAGCGGCGGGTGACACCTTCCGCGCTGCGGCGCGTGAACAGTTGAGCGTGTGGGGCGACCGCAATGGGATTACGGTCATCGCGCAGGAATCTGGGGACCCCGCAGCAGTGGCGTTTGACGCCGTCGCTTCGGCCACGGCACGCGGCATCAACGTGGTGATGGTGGATACAGCAGGCCGTCTTCCTACACAACTGCACTTGATGGAAGAACTCAAAAAAATCAGACGCGTGATTGCGAAAGGCCTAAGCACTGCGCCGCACGAAGTTCTGTTGGTGATCGACGGCAATACGGGCCAAAATGCCTTAGCACAAGTGAAAGCCTTTGATGATGCGCTTGGGCTCACGGGCTTAATCATCACTAAACTCGATGGAACAGCAAAAGGCGGTGTGCTAGCGGCAATTGCCAAGACGCGTCCTATACCCGTTTACTTTATTGGCGTTGGTGAGCAAATTGAAGATTTGCAGGCCTTCAATGCGGGAGAGTTTGTCGATGCTTTGCTTGGTGCGTAAAACGAAAACAATTTATTCACTGGAGCCGACGATTCCCCATGATTAAATTTCATGCAGTCAGTAAGGTCTATGCCAACGATGCACCCGCATTGCTGGACATCTCGTTGGAAATCAACTCTGGCGAATTGATATTTTTGGCGGGACCCTCTGGCGCAGGTAAATCGACGTTGTTAAAGCTGATTGCCGGTATCGAGAAACCTAGCTCAGGAACGGTGAGTTTTAATGGGCAAGACATCGGCAAATTGAAGTCTAGCAGCTTGCCTTACTTTCGCCGTCGACTTGGCCTGATTTTGCAAGACCATGCTTTGCTCGCTGATCGAAATATTTTGGAAAACGTGATGTTGCCCATGACTGTGGTTGGTGCGTCTGCGCATGAAGCAAAGGCGCGCGCCTTGGTCGCGCTGGAGCGGGTTAATCTAGCGGGACGGGAACGTCAATCTCCCCTTTCTTTATCTGGTGGCGAACAGCAACGGGTGGCCATCGCACGGGCGATAGTGAATCGGCCCGAAGTGATTTTGGCCGATGAACCTACCGCATTTCTCGACAAAGAGAATGCCCAACTCGTTATTTCTACGCTGAAAGCGTTTCAAAGTGCTGGTGTGACCTGCATTATCTCTAGCCATGACGATCATTTGTTTGAACAATCGAGTCGGGTCATCTTTCTGAATCGGGGCAGCATCAGCAAGACGTGGGAATCTGCCATGCAGGCGCCACCAGCGACGGGGAGACAATCATGAATCTTTGGCTCAGACAGCATGCGCACGCGATCAAGGTCGCAGCGTCTCACGTACGCGCCGGTCCTGGTAATTTCTTGTTTAACGTATTGGTCGTCGCCATCGCGCTTGCTCTACCAATCGCTGGCTTAACGCTGATCGACAACATTCGTCCGGTCGCGAAGCAACTCGCGATTAATCCCGAAGTCAGCGTTTTCCTTAAAACTACAAGCACTCGCGGTGCGGCCAATGCGGCGGCAGGGCCAATTAAGCAATCATTAAAAGAGCTGAATGTGACAGCGAGCCTGCGCTTCACTCCAAAAGAAAAAGCGCTGGCTGACATGGAAGGAAGCTCCGATCTCGCCGAATTGCTCGCCACCCTGGGAAATAACCCCTTACCGGACGCGTATGTGATATCGCTCAATGCGGAAGATGCGGTACGGATCCCCGCTCTAATGGAACGACTGAAGAAGATTAGCGATGTTGATTTGGTGCAAGTCGATTCGGCATGGGTGAATCGTTTATCAGCATTTGTGCAAATATTACAAGTTGGACTCATTTTTCTAGCGCTTACCTTGGGAATAGTTGTGATCGTGGTGGTTTTTAATGCAACGCGCTTGCAAGTGATGTCGCATCAAGCAGAAATTGCCGTAAGCCGACTTCTAGGTGCAACCAATAGCTTTATCAGGCAACCGTATTACTACACCGGCGCTGGTTTAGGCCTACTCGCCTGTGCATTGGCCTTAGGCGGGATCGCGCTTGGTTTAGGCCCTTTGAATACAGCCATCGCTGATTTTGTAAAACTGTACGGCTCAGATTTTCAATTACGCCCCTTGGCGATGCTTCCCAGCGCGATTTTACTGATCGTTAGCCTAGGGCTGGGCTTGCTAGGCGCGTTTCTATCAGCTTGGCGGCAACTTCAACGCACCCGTTAATGCGTAGTTGCAGCCCACACAGGGCTCCACCATGTGCAGCAACGCACAGAATGATTTTGCACATGGGTTTAAAACGGTGCCAAAGAACAGACTTGTTCGGAGTTGACTACAAGTCGACTTCGCCAAGCATGAAACTTTTCTGCGTAGAAACACTCAAAGAATAAGCATCCGTACAAAAAGCGTTACTTTTACGCAAAAGCTTTCACAAGGTATTTAACTTATAATTTATGATTATTAGCACTCAACGCAGTAGAGTGCTAATATTTACCCCTGAACCGAATAACATCAGCAAAAATCTGTATTTCGATCGCTTTGATGTTTTGCAGAATAGGAGTACCAAATGACCAGCAGTGCGACAATGAATATGAACTTGGCATCCGACAATACCGCAATGGTATTGGGCTTCACAGGTAGTTTAGGCAATATCGACGCCTATATTTCTGCCGTCAATCGTTTACCAATGTTGACCGCCGAGCAAGAAATTGACTTGGCAACACGTTTGCGTAACAACAATGACTTAAGCGCAGCGCAACAAATGGTTATGTCACATCTTCGCTTGGTCGTTTCGATCGCACGTGGCTATTTGGGCTACGGCTTGCCACATGCCGACTTAATTCAAGAAGGCAATATTGGCTTGATGAAAGCCGTAAAACGCTTCGATCCTGATCAGGGTGTGCGCTTGGTTTCGTATGCCATGCACTGGATTAAAGCGGAAATGCACGAGTACATTTTAAAGAACTGGCGCCTAGTGAAAGTGGCAACCACTAAAGCACAGCGCAAGTTGTTCTTTAATTTGCGTAGCCATAAAGAAGGTCTGGATTCGATGTCGCAAACCCAAATTCAATCTCTCGCGAAGAAGTTAGACGTGAAGCGCGAAGAAGTGATTGAAATGGAAATGCGTTTATCAGGCCGTGACATCACTTTAGATGCGCCTAGTGACGACGATGATGATACGTTTGCACCGATTGCCTATCTCAAAACCGAGGTAGATGAACCAACGCAAATTATCGAAGCGCAGCAATTTGACCGCTTACAGAGCACTGGTATTGAGTCCGCTTTGGCGAAACTTGATGCTCGCTCACGTCACGTGATCGAGGCGCGGTGGTTAAAAAATGACGATGGTTCCGGCGCGACTTTGCACGAACTGGCCGATGAATATGGTGTATCTGCAGAGCGTATTCGGCAAATCGAAGTCGCCGCACTGAAGAAAATGAAAACGACACTGGCCGATTTTTCCTAAACAAGACGGTTTTTGGACAATAAAAAAGCACTTTTCGGAGTGCTTTTTTTATGCCTACTTATTCCATGTCCAATTCAAGAGACCTCTGCACAACTTACTGCGCGCCCGAATTTCGGTTCTGCGACTCCGGCTACCGTGCTCGCTGTACAGTCGTACAGGTGCGCTTCTCGAACCGAACTTCGACCGCTCGCTACAGTTGTGCAGAGGTCTCTTCAATTGTGTCTAGACGGCGAGTCGCATGCAGTGCTGCAGCACGGCAAGGCGAAGGCAACATCGACACGATAGCTTTAGAAATGGAATTTGGTTGTCGGCGTGCTTTAGAAAGGCTAGAGCGCACGGTCACTTACTTGAGTAGCAGTTTTAAGTCATGCGTGATCATCTCAGCACTTCCTGCCTGCCCATGCCGCAAAAACAGCCGAATTCTGCCTTGTTGATCAAACACATAACTACCCGCCGTATGATCTACGGTGTAGCTTTCTGGGGTTTTTCCGGGCACCTTTTGATAAAAGACTTTAAACTCTTTCGCTACTTTATCGGTTGCCGCTTTATCGCCGTAAAGCCCCAAAAAACGGGAATCAAAATTGGGGACGTAGGCAGCTAACAAGGCTTGCGTATCGCGCTCAGGATCAACTGTCACGAAAAGCACCTGCACTTTTTCCGCATCTGGCTCAAGTTGCTTCATCACGCCCGCCATTTCTGCCATCGTGGTCGGACACACATCGGGGCACTGCGTAAAGCCAAAAAATATCACGACAATTTTGCCTTTGAAATCAGCTAAGGTGCGAGGCTTACCATTGTGGTCGGTCAGCGCAAAATCTTTTGCATAGTCGAGTCCCGTCAGATCCGTATTCTGAAATTGCTCACTTGGATTAGAACAGGCGCTTAGACCAACACCAACTGTTACGGCAATTGCGAGCGGTAACAAGATCGCCATAACTGCACTTTTTATGCGAGGCGATAGTGTTGCCCAATTCAAATTAAGAGCTAGGTTCATAACTTAATGTAGTGATCAATCAGCAGCGCGGCAAAAAGCAGAGCCAAGTAAATAATGGAGAAGGCAAACGTTTTACGCGCCAATATGTCGTTATAAGACCGGTAGATTTGCCAAGAAAACCACAAGAAGATCAAACCGAGAAGAACCGCCGAGATTAAGTAGATCAGCCCACTCATTTGCACTGCAAACGGCAACATGGTCGTAGCAAACAAAGCAATCGTATACAGCCAAATATGGAATCGGGTGAATTCGCCACCATGGGTGATAGGAAGCATCGGTAGCCCAGATTTCGCATAGTCATCTCGCCGGTACATGGCCAAAGCCCAGAAATGCGGCGGTGTCCAAACGAAAATGATCAACACTAACAACCAAGCTTGCATCGGTACGTCATTTGCAATCGCTGCCCATCCTAAGGCGGGCGGCATTGCCCCTGATAAGCCACCGATGACGATATTCTGCGGCGTCGAGGGCTTCAAAATAATCGTGTAAATGACAGCGTACCCAACAAAAGTGGCAAACGTGAGCCACATCGTCAGCGGATTCACAAAAGTGTTCAGCACCCACATGCCGATACCGCCAATGGCACCCGAAAACAAGAGAATTTGCTGCGCGGTGATTTCACCTTGAGCGCTAGGGCGGCGCGCAGTGCGTGCCATGCGTGAATCGATCTCGCGCTCCACTAAGCAATTAACCGCAAATGCCGCACCAGCCAGCAGCCAAATGCCAGCCGTGGCGGCGAGCACAGTAGGCCAATCTGGTAGGGTTGGCGTGGCTAAAAACATGCCGATCACGGCGCAAAATACAGCCAGTTGCGTAACGCGTGGCTTGGTCAGCGCCCAGTATTGCGCGAAACGATTGGGAGCTAGGCTGAGTGTGGTCATGAATTGCTTATTAACGGTCTTACTGATTAAAGTACGTATTAACTAACTTGCGGGCTTGTTACTTGGGCGCCGCGGAAAACACGGAAGTTTAACACGCACAACAGAGACACTAAGAGTGCGGCACCTGCATTGTGCAGAACAGCGATAGACAAGGGCCATGAGAAGAAAATAGTCGCTAGGCCCGTCATGAATTGCATACCAAGCACCGCAAACAGAGCTAAGCTCACTTGCTGAAGCCCAGGCAATTTCCGCGCTGACCACGCGGTCGATAACAGCAAAGCAGCAACGAGAAACGCAAAATTCCTATGCACCCAATGGATTGCTACCAAGGCAGAAAAAGTTAAATATTCACCGTTTGCTTTTTGGCCTAATTGTCGCCATAGCGTAAAGCCATGCTCAAAATCCATCTCGGGGATCCATGCGCCTTGGCATAATGGGAAATCCAAACAGGCGAGCGCCGCATAGTTCGTGCTCACCCACGCCCCTAGAGCGAGTTGCATGAAAACGACGCACAGCGATACGGATGCAAGCCACTTGAGTAAGCTTGGTTTCGGCAGCAAAACCTGAGGAACACCTTGCTCCCACTGATGCGACCAGACCAAACAAGCTAGAAGCGCCATCCCCAATACCAGATGGATGGTCACAATGACTGGTTGTAACTTGAGCGTGACCGTCCACGCACCAAACGCCCCTTGCACGCAGACCAAAAAAAATAGAAAAGTTGGCATCCATGGCGACTGTCGAATAGACGCGCGTTTAACCCATGCCATGACCATTTGCACGACAATCAAAATACCTACCGTCATCGCTAAATAGCGGTGGATCATTTCTATCCACGCTTTGCGCAAACTCACGGGGCCGGTCGGCATCTCGGTATGCGCAGCGTGAATAGCGTCATGCGCAAGAAAAGGATTCGATTCACCGTAGCAACCTGGCCAATCCGGACAGCCCAAGCCTGAATCGGTTAGCCGCGTAAAAGCACCAAATACGATCAAATCAAAGGTCAAAAAAACGGTGATTGCGATGAGCTTTTTGTACTTGTCTTCACGTCGCGCAAGTGCGAGTTGTATCAGCACCAATGAAGCGACCGTAAGACCAATCAATGCGAGTTGGATGACAAGCTTCATTATTAGCCAATCGCCGACGCACGCAATAGCTTGGAAATATCCTTCTTGATCTTGTTCGGATCGGCAGCTTTCGGAAAACGCATCATGAGATTACCGAGCGGGTCAATCATGTACATGTGGTCGTTCAACTCCGTGCCTGGTTCGGTCGGGAGCCATTTCTTTAGGAGTGCGCCATCAACTCGCAAAATTCTTGTACCGTCATATTCGCGTAGTAAAACCGTATCGACTGGGCTATCGTCGATAATCAACCAGACACGTTCGATACGCTCCATTTCCTTGCCTTGCGCTGTGCGCAATTGGCGCATGTCATACAACTTCTTCTTGCAGCGCTCGTTGCAATCACCCGTATCAACCTGCAGCATGATCCACTTTCCCTTGTAGGCATCCAATTCTTTGGCATCGCCGCCAAGCAAGTGCCCACCAAGTTTTGGTAAGGGATACGATCTCGGGTCGAGAATTGTTCCGTAATTCGTTCGTCCGCTAGGCTTGATTACAAAATAGGTCAGATACGAAAGTATCATTGGCGCAGCACACACGGCGAGCACTAAAAATAACTTTAAGCGACCCTTTTTAGTTTGATTGTTACTGGTTTTTTCCACGTCGAAATCCTGTTACTACAAAAAAAATAAGCGCCATGATGGCGAGTGCATACCACTGAAAGGCGTAGGCACGGTGTTTATCTGCACCTACACTAGGTTTGAGCCAATCGCGCTGAAGACCATCGTCGACTAGCGAAGTTTGTTCAACAAAAAAATCTGCAAATCTCAGTTTGGTTTGCGTCTGAAATTCCTTCAAATCCACATTCTGAATTATCGCAGCTTTTGCATAAGCTTCCTGCGTACCCAATTGCAAAACTTTATCAAGCTGCTGCCGTGCAACGCCCCTGATTTGTAACGTCTCGGATGGTGTTCTTAATGTCGGAAGATTCGTTCGATTGTTGGGATTACGTGCTTGCCAACCACGCACAATCATCACGTGAAGTTCACTTCCTTTTAGTCGAAATGGCATCAACACATAAAACCCAGCAACACCGTGATGCGGCCGATTATCTAAGTACAAGGGCCACTCGCTTACGAAATCACCTTCAAGTACAAGTTCGCGCCGTTCAACTTGAAGATTTTCAGGTAACGGACTTGTCAACGCGATTGGTGGTAATCGACTTTGCTGAGCAGCAAGCAATGCCATTGCCTCTTTTTGCTCAGCCCGCTGCGTCTGCCATTGTCCAAGCGAGATGCCCACGGCGCAAAGTAAAACCGTCACAACAAAAGGAATAAGACGAAGTTGAAATCTCATAAGGTTTACAATGACACTTTCATTTCTAAATTCTTATTATGAAAATTATTGTCGCTATTGCGTTCCTGCTCATTTTTTTGAGCCTAGGTTCCGCATTGGTTTATCTCATGCGTGACAAAGGAAAAAGTAACCGAACTGTCAAAGCACTAGCGTTTCGCGTGGGGTTCTCGATTAGCCTGTTTCTCTTAATTCTAGTCGCACACCATTTTGGTCTTATTCAACCCACTGGCATTCGATAAGGCCTGTAACAAGTTCGCAATAAAAAAGCCGCACCACAGTGCGGCTTTCTTTTGGTACAGAACGAGTTACAGCCAGTAAACCACGACGTACAAGCCAAGCCAAACAACGTCAACAAAGTGCCAATACCAAGCTGCACCTTCAAAAGCAAAATGATGCTCAGGCGTGAAGTGTCCTTTCAGCACGCGATACAACACAACCGATAACATGATCGCACCCATAGTGACATGGAAACCATGGAAGCCAGTCAGTAAGAAAAAGGTCGAACCGTAAATACCCGAAGTTAACTTCAAATTGAGATGTTGGTACGCCTCATAATATTCGTAAGCTTGGAAACCCATAAACACTGCGCCTAAGAGTATCGTTGCAAACAACCAAATCGCTGTTTTTGCGCGCTCGCCGGCTCGGAGAGCGTGGTGAGCAATCGTCAAGGTAACCCCAGACGTTAGCAGTAAGGCGGTGTTTATTGTCGGAATCGGAAATGGTGTCATCGTTTGAAATGACTCGATCGTTCCGGCGGGGCCAGTGTTGCCCCATTGCGCTGCGAAATCAGGCCACAAAACTTTGTGATCCAAGTCTGCCAACCAAGGCATGGAAATGCTGCGAGCATAAAAGAGCGCGCCAAAAAAAGCGCCGAAGAACATCACTTCAGAAAAAATAAACCAACTCATACTCCAACGGAAGGAAACGTCCACCCTCGCGTTGTATTGCCCACCTTCAGACTCAGATATCGCGTCGCCAAACCACTTGTAGAGAACAAATAGCGTAAAAACGATGCCTGCCATATTCAGATAAGCACCGCCAGGCACACTGTTTACCCAAGCAGACGCACCTAACATCGTGAGTAGCAAGGATGAACCAGCCAATACGGGCCATTTAGACGCTGCAGGCACGAAATAATAAGGTGCCTTTACTGAATGAGAACTCATCTCCATCTCCCAAATACAATATGTAAACTAAAACTGCTATTTTCCGACGACGTACTTTACGATCAAAATCAATGAAGTAATAAACACTGCTGCGCCGATGAAACCCGCGATAATTACATGAACAGGATTCAATTTCGCAGCATCTTTTTCGTAGTCGCTTTTTTTTCTAATTCCTAGGAATGACCAAAATACGGCGCGCAATGTTGCGAGAAACGACAACTTCCTTTGTGCTGCGGGTATTTCCTTATCCATTCGGCGAACCTAAAGCACTTAATTTTTGGGGAACGCCAACCTGGAAAAACGTATAAGAAAGCGTAATTGTTTTCACGTCTTTAGGTAAAGCAGGATCAATGAAGAACATCACCGGCATTTGCCGCGCTTCATTCGCCTCTAAGGTTTGCTGCTTAAAACAAAAGCACTCAACCTTCTTAAAGTAAGGACTAGCCTGCTGAGGCGCGTAACTTGGAATCGCTTGCGCGTTCATTTTGAACGCCTGCTTATTTACAACCTCGTACACGACTTGCGCCATCTCACCGGGATGTACCTTGAGGCTAGAAACGACAGGGCGAAAGCGCCATGGCCCTTGCGTATTCGCATCAAATTCAACCGTGATCTCTCTACTCAAATCGATCTGCGAGTTCTTTGGCGGCTTGGCCAATTCGCTTTGTACGGTCAACACATTGACACCCGTCAATTCACAAATTTGCTTGTAAATTGGCACCAAGGCATAGCCAAAACCCAACATAACGACTGCTACGACAAGCAATTTGCCGAACATCACCGCATTAAGCTGCTTGGTGAGCGAATTATTGCTAGTTTTCTCAACAGACATGCATCAACCCTAGCACTTCAGCGCAACAAACTTTGTTTAACAATAACGCCAATGAAAAAAACCAATGCCACTGAAAACAAAATCAGCGCCGTTCGCGTGTTATTGGATTTTTTCTCATTCTTCATAATCAGCTTATCTATTGTGGCGCGGATGTCAAAACCACTGACAATTATTTAAATTCTGGTGGTTCTTCAAAGGTATGGAAAGGCGCAGGACTTGGTACTGTCCACTCCAAGCCATCGGCACCTTCCCAAGGCCTTGCTGGCGCAGCCAAACCGCCCTTAATGCATGGCAAAACAACGGCCACCAAGAAATACACTTGCATCAAACCGAAACCAAATGCGCCAAGCGTCGCAACTTGGTTAAAGTCGGTGAATTGCGCTGGGTAATCAGCGTAACGACGAGGCATACCGGCCAAGCCCAAGAAATGCATAGGGAAGAATGTGATATTAAAGAAAATTAACGAACCCCAAAAATGGATCTTACCGCGCAGTTCGTTGTACATGAAGCCTGTCCACTTCGGACTCCAATAGTAGAAGCCAGCAAACAAGGCAAACAAGGAACCCGCAACCAAAACGTAATGGAAGTGGGCAACCACATAATAAGTGTCTTGTAATTGAATATCGATAGGCGTCACGGCCAAAATCAAACCAGTGAAGCCACCCATTGTGAATACGAAGATAAAGCCCACCGCGAACAACATCGGCGTTTCAAAAGTCATTGACCCTTTCCACATGGTCGCAACCCAGTTGAACACTTTCACACCAGTTGGTACTGAAATCAGCATGGTGGCGTACATAAAGAACAATTGCGCCGTGACGGGCATACCTGTGGTGAACATGTGATGCGCCCAAACGATGAACGACAAGATCGCAATCGAGGCAGTCGCATAGACCATCGATGCATAACCAAATAGCGGCTTACGTGCAAATGCGGGAACAATTTGTGAAACGATTCCAAACGCCGGCAGAATCATAATGTATACCTCTGGATGACCGAAGAACCAGAAAATATGCTGGTACATCACTGGATCACCACCGCCTGCTGCATTGAAAAATGAGGTTCCAAAATGTCTGTCAGTCAATGTCATCGTAATTGCGCCTGCCAACACGGGCATTACCGCAATCAACAAATAGGCAGTGATCAACCAAGTCCAGCAAAACATCGGCATTTTCATCAAGGTCATGCCCGGAGCGCGCATGTTCAAGATGGTCGTGATGATGTTGATCGAACCCATAATGGATGACGCACCCATGATATGAATCGCGAAAATCGCCATATCCATACCTGGTCCCATTTGTGTTGAGAGTGGCGCATACAAAGTCCAACCCGCTGCGGTCGCGCCGCCTGGCACCCAAAACGAACCCATCAACAATATTGCTGCTGGCGGCATGAGCCAAAAGGAGAAGTTATTCATCCGCGCAAACGCCATATCTGACGCGCCGATTTGCAAAGGAATCATCCAGTTCGCGAATCCCACAAACGCTGGCATGATGGCGCCAAACACCATGATCAGACCATGCATCGTCGTGAGTTGATTAAAAAACTCTGGCTGCACAAGCTGTAAGCCTGGCTGAAACAACTCGCTGCGAATGATCAAAGCCATCACGCCGCCCGTCATCAACATCGTGAATGCGAACCATAAATAAAGATTGCCGATATCTTTATGGTTCGTCGCGTATAGGTAACGCCTCCAACCGTGAGGCATCTCGTGAGCATGATCATCATGCGCGTGATCATGTGCGTGATCGATTGTTGTGGTGCTCATTTCAATCTCCTGTTCAATTACTTACGCGCAGCTAAGACATCGGAAGGCTGCACGATATTCTCTGCTGCCTTGTTCGACCAATTATTTCGTGTATAGGTGATAACAGCGGCAATCTCCGTATCTGAGAGCGTCGCCTTCCATGCCGGCATCGCATTTTTACCGTTGAGCAAAATATTGATTTGCGCTTCTTTTGGCCCATTCACCAATGCGGAACCATCCAACGCTGGGAACGCACCCGGTACACCTTTACCGTTTGCTTGATGACATACGGTGCAATTCGCTTCATAGACTTTTTGCCCGCGCTGTTTTGATTCATCGACCGTCCACACTTTGCTTGGGTCATCAGCTTTCGCTGCCATTTCCTTCTTCTTGGTATCGACCCAAGTTTTGTAATCCGCGTCGGAAACTACATTCACCACGATAGGCATGAACGCATGCTCTTTGCCACAAAGTTCAGAGCAAAAACCACGATAAATACCAACACGCTCAGCCTTAAACCAGGTATCGCGCACAAATCCAGGTATCGCATCTTGTTTGACACCAAAAGCGGGGATAGACCATGAGTGAATCACGTCATTTGCCGTAGTAATAATCCGCACTTTTTTATTGACTGGAACGACAACCTGATTATCCACTTCCATCAAATAATTATTGCCGCGCGCGTCTACTGGAGCAACGCCGGGCGCACCGACTTGCGTACGTGGCGTGCTTAAAGTTGACAAGAACGAAATCCCCTCGCCCTCTCCTTTGAGGTAGTCATAACCCCATTTCCACTGCATGCCCGTTGCTTTAATGGTGATGTCAGCGTTGGAGGTATCCTTCATTGAAACCACAGTTTTTGTGGCGGGAAGCGCCATGGCAATGACGATAATAAAAGGCACAATCGTCCACAGAATCTCGACAGTTGTACTTTCATGAAAGGTAGCTGGTTTATGCCCGACCGATTTGCGGTGTTTAAAGATGGAGTAAAACATCACACCAAACACGGCAACGAAAATCACCAAGCAAATAATCAGCATCAAATTATGTAAAGAATAAATTTGTGCTGCGATTTGTGTGGCAGGCGTTTGCAAATTCAATTGGCGCACTGCTGGACCGCCTTCACTATCTACCACCGCCCAAGTCGGCAAACTTGCTGCCAACATCGAGGCGCCCAACATGAACGAATGTAATCGTTTTGCCTGTTTCATGATTTCCCCAAAACCCAATAAATATTCTTTTAAGATTAGGCTCAGTTGTGACCCAACCTACTTTAAAGAAGTGCCTAGATGCGCCAAAGCAACTTCCACAACTGCGAGAGTATAAGGCTTAAACCTGTGGGGCATCAAGGAAAATGCACTGTTTCCGATGCCGAGAAGGGTGATTAGCAACTGATATGCAACGAGCAAATTCGACGCTTGACAGACGAAGAAAACCTATTTTTGTTTGCTTGGGGTAAAAAATACCGCCTACCCCACGCGGTCTATTTTTTCGGGCGATCAAATCGCACAATCGCCTCGCCGCTGCCGAGTTTGCGCGCGGTAGGTCGGAACGCGTGGCCGTAAATGACTTCAATCGTCAACGGGAGGCGATTTTCGGTATTGCGTTGCGCTTCGAAGGCATTTTTTAGCCGACGATAGCCAGCGCGCCCCAACAAACCTCGGCTGCGCGAATCAAGCGGATTGCCCCCCAAACTGCGCACCTCAGACAACAATTGCTCACTGTCTGCATAGGTCAGCGTCAGCTTCTCCATGTCCATGACAGGGCTGGAAAACCCCGCCTTCACCAACATGTCGCCAAAATCATGCATGTCAACAAAAGGCAAACAATGATGATGATCGTCAACGGCAGCAAACGCCTTGCGCACTTCGATCAAACTGTCGGGTCCAAAGCAGGAAAACATCAACAACCCATCTTTGCGCAAGATACGGTGCCATTCGGCAAACACCTCGTCTGGACGAGGATGCCAATGCAGCGCAAGATTTGACCACACGACATCAACCGAGCCATCAGCTAATGGCGTTTTCGCAAAATCAGCGCACATGAGCTGCGGCGGCTTATTGGCACCGTTCCATTTGCGCGTAAACTTCGCAAACAAGCGATCCAATGCGCCACCCAATTCTCGCTGTCGCTGGGAAGCTAAACGCAACATGGCGGGAGCCGCATCCAGCCCAATGATTTGCGCTTTTGGAAAATGTTCGCTCAGTGGCGCAAAATCGTCGCCCTCCCCACAGCCCGCATCCAGCACAGCGGACGGCTCGATATTGACCAGCTCTAGCTTTTCGCGCATGCGTTGCGCGATCTCCCGTCGTAAAAAAGTCGAGGTCGATACTTTTTCTGGCGTCGAGAAAAGACTCACCACCCGCTCAAGTTTGATCGGCGCGCTATCCATCGCAACAACACTTCATGAGAACGAAACTTTCAAAAAATTTATCAACTGTTTTCAACCCAGATTTTGCATTAGGATTTGTGATGATGGCGGAACATTTTTCGAGCCAGTTTTGTTGCGAATGAGGCGTCAATAGCGAGCTATTGACAACGAAAAGCAGCAAAAATGATCGAAAATGCGCTGCCAGCACACAAGTAGCACCGCAAGCGCGCCTGCTAGGAAATCTGGGCTTGAGCTGTTTCAAGACGAACCACAATGTAATAATGTCACCAGCAATACAAGTTCGACGAGCATGTGAATACAACTGACGAGACGCAGTTCAAGCAATTAGGGATATCCAGAAACACCGTAGCAATGCAAAATTTACGCCACACATTATTGCGAATTTTACAGAACAGCGGGCTAAGCGCACTTCCATCGCCCTGCGCGCTATGTGGTATCGAAGGTGCGTCAGCAATTTGCGACGCCTGTTACTCCCAATTTACTCAGTCAACCAGCGCACGCTGTCATTGTTGCGCGATTGAGCTGGAACAGCATCACGGCTCTCAACGATGTGGCGCTTGCCTGAAGTCGCCCCCACAATTCGAACGGACAGTTGTGGCGACAACATATGCGGCACCAAACGACCAATTACTGATCGCCTTAAAGTTTCTACACCAACTGGCACTTGCGCCCGTGCTCGCAAGCGCGTTGCGCGATGCCGCTTTGCGCGAAATTGAGCTTCCCATGCCAGAGCTCATTTGCCCCGTTCCACTGAGTCTACAACGTTTATCTGAGCGAGGCTTTAATCAATCACTAGAAATTGCCAAACCGTTTGCAGCGCAGCTCGGTGTGAAATTGATGCCACGTCTACTGATGCGCACACGCCATACCTTGGCACAAAGTAGTTTGCATCCCGATCAAAGGCATAAAAATATACGCCGCGCTTTCGCGGTTGACAGCAGTGCGATGGATGCCGTCAAAGATCGACACATAGGCGTGGTCGACGACGTGATGACCACCGGCACCACGCTTGATGAAATCGCCGGCACACTGAAGAGATTTGGTGCCAAACGTATCACCAATTTCGTCGTCGCACGCACACCGCTCCATTAAAAACCGAAAGGATAAGTTTTGTTTAATGTCGTTTTAGTCGAACCAGAAATCCCTCCTAACACGGGGAATATAATCCGCCTCTGTGCCAACACTGGCGCGCAACTTCACTTGATCGAGCCCCTGGGATTTCCTTTAGAGGACAGCAAACTGAAACGCGCGGGACTGGATTACCACGAATACGCCAACATGAAAGTGCATAAGGATTGGCAAGCATTTTTACTTGCTGAGTCGCCAGCACCCGAACGCATGTTTGCAATGACCACGCATGGCTCCTCTTCATTCGCCGCCGCCCAATTTGTGCCCGGCGACTATTTTGTGTTTGGCGCGGAAACGCGAGGCTTGGCGACTGAACTGCGCAACTCATTTCCAACCCAACAGCGCATACGCCTGCCGATGCGCCCAGACAACCGCAGTTTGAATTTGTCGAATACGGTCGCCATCGTGGTTTATGAAGCGTGGCGGCAAAATGGATTTGCAGGCGGCGCATAATTACAGCAATAAAACCACATACTGCCAATAGTATTTTTTAGAAGCGCCTTATTTAAAAGCGCAAAACCAGGTATTTTTTGGCATACTGCCACTTTTTATATTTTTAAAGGTGGCATCACGTACCACGCATGGCTGGGTTACGCAAGATAAACTTCTGGCGTGCTACCTGCATCGTCTCCAATACGCTAGCACTGTTGAAAGGTTTGACGATATAGGCGTTTGCTCCCAATTGCATCGCCTTGCTGACAACATCCTCGTCTTCGTTGCCCGTCACCATAATGATGTTGGCATGTGGCAGAATTGCGCGAATTTCTGGCAAGGCATCGAGCCCGTTCAACTTGGGCATGATGACATCGATGAACACCATGTCCGGCTGCAACTGCTGGCATAGCTGTACGCCTTCCAAACCATCGCCCGCTTCGCCGACCACCTCGAACTCATCACCGCGAAGTATGATTTTTAACAAGGTACGCGTCATTTCAAAGTCTTCAATAATGACGACGCGAATTTTTCGTATTTGGCTCATTCGACTTTTCCCGACTATCATCAGTTTAGAAACGATTCATTATTTTTTTATACGATAATAAAAACCCTAAGCGAAGCGCAAGCGAAACCACGACTCAAGATTAAAAAGCAAGACTGTCGCAAGAGGTTCAATGTACGAAGTGTAAGCGAGCATCACGCACAGAGATTTCAAATATTGTTAAATGCAAGAAAATTCCTAGAAGCTTGACGTGGGTTACAGTATAAATCGGGTATATTTGCTTTCCTGTTAGGGTTTCATATCGAAAATCGTTGAGCCATAGGCGGCTCATGTAGCGACGCAAAAAAGTAAGCCGGAATTAAAACAATTCAGCACGAATCGAAAAAGCAACAAAACTGACACAGCATTTTTTTTGGAAAAAAAATAAGTGAAGTTTTATTAAGCAGTTGACCGTACAAGGATCAATAATGCACGCAAGCGATTTGCCTTTACGCCTTACCAAAGTGACTAAGCAAACCGGTGTCATTCGGTCCACATTCGTCCTACCCGCCCTTATCGTCGTTTTAGCGAGTCTGCCACTTTTCTCTAAATTCTCTTGGCTCACTGCGATTTCTTTTTTAGGGATCGTAGTGACCACGGGTGTGTCGCTGCGCTTACGAGTACTAAGAGAGAGGAAGGAAGACGACGAGGTCACAGAAGTCTCTACGCAACCGGCACGGGCATCGCTCAACGCCACAGGGTCGGGCGCGGCGGTTGACATCATTGATAGCTTCAACGCCGAACCTCAACTGGGCAATACCGATCTCGAAACAGACCTCACGCGTGCCTCTCGTGAGCAAAGCAGTAACGCAAATGCGACTGAACCAACGACTACCGGTGCACAAAGCCCTCACACCAGCGATCTGCAAAGCCCCCTTTTGCAGTCCGTGCTCCCTGTTTGGCAGCACCACGTACTGCAAGTAAAAACACAGACTGAGGACGCGGTCGCCCAATTGATTGATAGTTTCGCGTCGCTTATCAAACAATTTGATGAGGCGGGCTTTGGAAGCAGCACGGGCGAAGGCGAATCAGAACAACACATGACAACCATTAATTTGCTGCGTATGTGTCAGGAAGAATTGCAGCCAGTGATTGAGCATTTAGAATCAATGATTGCCAGCAAAAGCAGCCTGCTCGAATCAATTGGTAACTTAGCAAACTTTACGGCAGATCTCAAAGACATGGCACATAGTGTTGGCGTGATAGCGGCACAAACCAATTTGCTCGCCATTAACGCCTCGATTGAAGCCGCACGTGCGGGTGAACATGGGCGAGGTTTCGCGGTGGTTGCCAGCGAAGTGCGGCGCCTCTCCGCCATCTCTGCCGAAACGGGAAAAACCATCACCGAGCGCGTCAACCAAGTCACCGAAATCGTCAAGACTACACTGCAAACGGCGCAGCGGGCAAACGAAAAAGATCGCACACAGCTATATAAGTCGGGCACTGTGGTGAAACAAGTTCTTGGGCACGTGCAAAATCTCGGCGAAGCGGCAGAAAAAATGCGCAGCCAGGGAGAGGTTATACGCAAAGACGTGGAAAATCTGCTCATCACCCTACAGTATCAAGACCGCGTAAGCCAAATGCTAGACGTACTCGACAGAGATATGAGCAAGTTGCTCCTCGCGCTTGAAGACGAAAAAGACGTGATTGATGTTGCGGCTTGGATGCGCGAATTGGAAAATTACTACACGATGAATGACCAACGGGCTGGGCACACTAATACACGGTCAGCGACACCCAAAAATGCCAATGAAAGCGCTTCATCGGCTGCTGAACCGGATGCCGACATTACGTTTTTTTAGACTTTTTTGTACCGATTTTTTTATGAGGTCAGTATGTCAAAAACTGTTTTAGTTGTGGATGACTCCGCATCGGTTCGACAAGTTGTCAGCCTTGCCTTGCGCGGTGCAGGTTATACGGTGATTGAAGGCGCAGATGGCGTTGATGCACTCGCGAAATTGACGGGGCAAAAAGTTCATTTGATTATTTCGGATGTCAACATGCCGAATATGGATGGCATTACATTCGTCCAAGAAGTCAAGAAACTGCCGATGTATAAATTTACGCCCATCATCATGCTGACGACCGAATCGCAAGAAGGAAAAAAATTACAAGGTCAAGCTGCGGGCGCAAAAGCTTGGGTCGTAAAACCATTTCAGCCCGCACAAATGTTAGCGGCTGTCTCAAAATTAATTTTGCCTTAAGGTCGATCGGTCATGCTCAAACATGCCATCTCAGGCGAGCTTACTATCTACACTGCCGCGGCAGAGAAAGCTGCACTGCATGCGCTTCTCGACCGCGACTCGGAACTAGAACTCAATCTTGCGCAAATCAATGAAATGGATAGCGCTGGCTTGCAAATACTAATCGCGCTCAAAACAGAAGCGGCAAAAAAGAGTAAGAAGCTCAGTTATGTCATGCATAGCAAAGCAGTGTTAGATATTTTGGAAATGACCAACATGACCATCGCGTTCGGCGATCAAATTATTTTGACTTAAACGATGCACTCACGGAGCGCGCATGAACTTCGAAGATGAAATGAAAGCAGCACTTGAGACTTTTGTCGTAGAAAGTCGCGAGCTGTTGCAAGACATGGAAGATCATCTTTTAGGTTTAGAACATGACGAGCACCCCAACGATGCCATTGGCGCGATTTTTCGTGCAGCGCATACGATCAAAGGTTCTTCTGGCTTATTCGGGCTAGAGCATATTGTGCAATTTACGCATGTGGTCGAAAGCGTACTCGACATGTTGCGTAATCACGAGATTAGCGTGTCCTCACAACTCATCGCCACACTACTGCCGGCGCGCGATCACATCGCCAATCTGGTCGAAGCGGTTGCAAAAGGAAAGACGCAGGAAACCGCCGAGCAAAGCGCGCAAGGCGCTGCAATCCACAAACAACTTCGCCGTTTCCTCAACGGACCTGAAAGTGGCGAGGCAAATTCCCAGCATTTAGTCATCTCAAGTGGCACTCAACAAGAGCCAGAGGCGAGCGGCGGCGGTGTCGTCGACACGGGCAACTGGTATTTGTCGCTGCGCTTCGGACCAGATTGCCTGCGCAACGGCATGGACCCACTCTCTTTTATTCGCTACCTCAGCACCTTGGGCGATGTAATCAATCTCGTCACAATTGCTGATGCTCTACCGTCATTAGAAGAGATGGATGCGGAAACCTGCTATCTCGGCTTCGAAGTGGTTTTAAAAAGTAGCGCGACAAAAGAAGCTATTGAAAATGTCTTCGAATTTATTCGCGAAGAAAGCACGATACGCATCGTTCCACCCAACAGCAAGATTGATGAGTACATCGACATCATCCGCCATTTGCCCGATGACGCCGACATGTTGGGCGAGATTCTGATCAAGAGTGGCGTATTAACCAAGCACGAATTAGCCGAATGCTTACGCTTACAAAAATCAAGTGCCGCGCATGAATTTACGGCTACCAACGATAGGCAAAAAGAGGAACCGCTAGGCGAAATCCTCGTCAAGCAAGAAATGCTGCAACAACCATTACTGAATGCGGCGCTGAACAAACAGCAACAAGTCAGAGAAACCAAAGCGCGCGAGAAGCAAAATATCCGTGTTGATGCGGAACGCTTAGATCGATTAATCGATCTCGTCGGGGAGCTGGTCATCGCAGGGGCAAGCACCAATTTGCGCGCCACTAGCTTTAAAGACGCAGCGCTATCAGAGTCGGCAAGCGAGGTCATGCGCTTGGTTGAAGAGGTGCGCGATAGTGCGCTGCAATTGCGCATGGTTCCCATTGGCAGCACTTTTAGCCGGTTTCAGCGCGTCGTACGTGATGTGAGTCTTGAACTCGATAAAGATATCCAGTTAGAAATTGCAGGCGGCGACACAGAAGTCGATAAAACCATCGTTGAGAAAATTGGCGACCCGCTCATGCATCTGGTGCGTAACTCTATGGATCACGGGATTGAATCTGCGGCAATAAGAGCGGCACGGGGCAAGCCGCCACATGGCACATTACGCCTCAACGCATTTCATGATTCTGGCAGCATCGTCATTGAAGTCAGTGATGATGGCGGCGGGCTGAATCGCGAAAAAATTCTGGCTAAAGCCATCGAGCGAGGCTTAGTAAGCAACGATGAAATGCTCAGCGATAAAGACATTTACAACCTCATTTTTGAAGCAGGCTTCTCGACCGCCGAGCAGGTTTCCAACTTGTCTGGCCGAGGTGTCGGCATGGATGTGGTTAAGCGCAATGTCAATGCTTTGCGCGGCACCATCGACATTGAAAGCCAGCTCGGTGTAGGCACCACCATGCGCATTCGTCTGCCCCTTACGTTGGCAATTATCGATGGCTTCTTGGTGAGTGTTGCAGACGCCTGTTTTGTTATCCCGCTTGATCAAGTGATTGAGTGCCTTGAACTTCCTGCACAGTTCGCTTCGCACGATTTCATGGACTTACGCGGCGAGGTACTACCTTTCATTCGGCTGCGCAATTACTTTGATATCAAAGGCGACTTACCGCGTCGTCAAAATATCGTTGTGGTGGGTGACCATGGCAATAAAACAGGCTTAATCGTTGACCAGTTAATGGGTGAGTTTCAAACCGTAATCAAACCACTAGGCACGCTTTTTGGGCATATTCAAGGTATCGGCGGCTCGACCATACTCGCCAATGGTGAAGTCGCACTCATACTCAGTGTGCCGACAATGCTAAGACATCATTTACGGCGCGAACAACAACGCCATCATCGCATTGGTGTCGATTTAGAACATTAAATTTACTCGCCTGACGGACCAGCAAGACATTGTGAGATTGTTCCAATAGTAGTTTTAAAAAATAGGAAATGACCATGAAATCACGCATCGAATCTTGGAAAATGTGGCAGAAATTTGTTCTGGTTGGCATCTTCGTGCTGGGTCTCGCCGGTCTGCCTTTTTATCTATTTCTGAAAAGTATTTCATCTGATGTCGAGATCGCAGCAGGCGAATACAATGGCGCGACCACCGTACCAAGCGCTGCCCGCATGATGCAGTTGTTGCAAAAACACCGAGGACTAAACGGCGCGGTGCTCAATGGCAGCAATTCGCTTTTATCACAGCGAGATGCGGCGACTTTGGAAGTCAACGCGGCTGCGGATGCGCTGATCGCGAGTATCAAAGCACAATCATCCTTAAAACTCGATGATGAGGCGCTCAAAATTAAGCAACATTGGCTCGCGCTCAGTGCCCAAAAAGACACACTGAATGCGCCTGAGAGTCTAGAAAAACATACAGAAATTATCCGAGAAATAATTAACCTTGTCGACGCGATTGCTGATCGCAGTGGCTTGCTTCTTAGCCCAGATGGCTCCAGTTACTTCCTCATGAATTTAGCCACCGACACCGTCTTACGGTGGACTGAAGAAATTGGATTAGCCAGAGCAACGGGTGCATTTATTTTAGGTAAAAAGCAAATCTCGGCGGTTGACAGAGAAATTTTAGGGGCGAAGCTTGCACTCGTGAAAGACCGGCAAGAGCGTGTGCAACTCACCGTCGACAAGTTACTCGCAGCAAACGCTGATTACGCGCCGACGATCGGAGCAAAATTTAAAGAGCAACAAGCCTTGGTCACTGAAGCCATGCAATTGGTACGTGAAGAAATCGTCGAAAAAGGAAAAATTGAACTCGATCCGAAAGTTTATTTTCAACGCATGACCACCGTCATCGACGGCAACTACGCATTTGGACAATCACTTATCAAAGAACTAGAGAGTAGAACGAGCTGGCGCGTCAAAGAGGCGAAAACAGCACGCACGAACACGCTGATCCTGAGTGGCTTGTTGCTTGGTATCGTGGTGTTTTTGGCTTGGTTCATGATCAGCATGATTATTCGCCAAATTGGTCAAGAACCCACTGCAGTCGTCAAGTTTGCCCGACAAGTTGCTGATGGTGATTTAAATGCCACCATTCAACTGCGCGACAATGATGAAAGCAGTATCGCCGCCAGCTTACAAACGATGGTTAACAATATTCGCATGAACGTTGAACAAGCGGAAAAGATTGCCAACGAAAATTTGCGAATTCGCATCGCTTTAGACAACGTCTCAACCAACGTGATGCTGGCGGATAACGATAGGAAAGTGATCTATGCCAACAACGCCATGCAAAATATGTTGCGCGGAGCAGAAACTGATATTCGACAGACCATTCCGACTTTTAATGCGGGTAATCTGATCGGTTCAACGACGGACGAATTGCACGGGCACACCACAGAACATAAACAACTCCTCAGCAATCTCGCTGCCACCCATCGTGAGCAATTAAGCATTAGTTCAAAAATCTTCGCCTCTGCCTTAAGTCCCGTCTTCAATGCTGCTGGTGATCGCCTCGGCACTGTGCTTGAGTGGACCGATAGAACCGCGGAGGTTGGCGTTGAGAGAGAAGTCGCCCATATTGTTGAAAAAGCGGTACTGGGTGACTTTTCTTTGCGCATCAACGAAGCGGACAAAACGGGATTCTTTAAGGCGCTTAGCGTGAATGTGAATCGATTAGTCGCGACCAATGAAGAAGCCTTAAATGAATTGTTGCGCGTACTTGCAGCGATGGCGGAAGGCGATCTCACCCAGTCTATCGACAAAGAGTTTTCTGGCACCTTTGAGGCGCTTAAAGTCGCCAGCAATGACACCGTTGAGAAGTTATCGCAAATTGTGGCGGACGTCATTAACGCAACGGATGCGCTTTCCAATGCAGCCGAACAAATCAGTGCGACCTCCCAATCGCTCTCGCAAGCAGCCAGCGAACAAGCGGCCAGTGTAGAAGAAACCAGCGCCAGTATCGAGCAAATGGCAGCGGGCATTAATCAAAATGCTGAAAATGCGAAGGTCACTGATGGTATTGCCGGCAAAGCATCGAAAGAAGCGAACGAAGGTGGCGAAGCAGTCCGACATACCGTCTCAGCGATGAAAGAGATCGCCTCAAAAATTAGCATCATTGACGACATCGCCTACCAAACCAATATGCTGGCATTAAACGCCGCGATTGAAGCAGCACGCGCAGGTGAGCATGGCAAAGGCTTTGCTGTGGTTGCGGCGGAAGTGCGTAAGCTAGCAGAACGCAGCCAAATCGCCGCACGAGAAATTGGTGACCTGGCAAGCGGCAGTGTGAAGACAGCCGAACGCGCGGGCAGCTTAATCGACGATATCGTGCCCGGCATAGGCCGCACTTCGGACTTGGTACAAGAGATTGCCGCCGCTTCACAAGAGCAATCAGCGGGGGTTGGCCAAATTAATATGGCGATGAATCAGATGAACCAAATTACGCAGCAAAACGCGTCGTCAAGCGAGGAATTAGCTGCTACCTCTGAGGAAATGACCAGCCAAGCGGAACAACTCATGGATCTCATTGGCTTTTTTGATATTGGGCAAAATGGCCGCCACGCGCCGCACGATGCCTTCGAAGAAAAAACCAATAGACACCCACATCAAGCCTCGTTTAGTAACGGGCAGGGCCGACATATCAAGAACACCAAGCGCCCGAGAAACCTACCCATGGTAGGCGTCGATGAATCGAAATTTGAACGATTTTAGAGGTGGTCCATGGGAGCCGTGATTGAGAACAAGTCTGGAACGCGCCTCGTCGCAACAGGGGTTGCGCAACAGGTGGATACAGCACAGTACTTAACTTTTATGTTGATGGGTGATACGTATGCGTTGAGTATCGTCAACATCAAAGAGATCATTCAGTTTGGTGAGTTGACCAGCGTACCTATGATGCCCACTTTTGTGCGTGGCGTCATCAATTTGCGAGGGCGAGTAGTTCCCGTGATTGACCTCGCTGCCCGCTTCGGGCGGGGGCTTACCAGCGTTGCCCGTCGCACCAGCATTGTTTTGGTGGAACTACCACAAGAAGATGACGAGCTTCAGCAACTGGGCATCATGGTGGATGCAGTCAATGAAGTGGTCGATATTGACGCTAGCGATATAGAACCACCACCCTCGTTTGGTGCTCAAGTTCGGCCCGACTTCATCAGCGGCATGGCCAAGCAAAACGGAAAATTTATTGTCGTGCTTAAACTCGAACAAGTGCTGTCAATGCAAGAAATGGCGGGTATCGCACAAGGCCTCAATGAAACAGATTCTGCCGGCAAAACACAAAGTCAAATCGATTAACAAACTGGGCTTAGTTAGCGTCTTCAATGAACCTGCCGTCAAGATCTGCACGGGCAACCAGCGTAGGAACGCCAGCGCCGCTGACCAAGAGTGAATTCGACTGGATTTCACGCTTTTTGTTCGAGCGAGCTGGCATCAGTTTAAACAATAGCAAACAAGCCTTAGTGATGGGGCGACTAGACAAACGCCTACGTTTTCGCAAGCTCAACAACTACAGCGACTATTTCAAATTGCTTGGTGCGCCGGGTTATGAAGACGAAACAACCATGGCGATTGATTTACTCACCACCAACGAAACTTATTTTTTTCGTGAAAATAAGCATTTCGATTTTCTAAGCCGACAGGTTTTTCCACTGCACAAAGAGGCGCGCCCGTTTCGTATTTGGAGTGCGGCAAGTTCTAGTGGCGAAGAGGCATATAGTATTGCTATGTGCGCCGCCGAATTTTTCCCCGCGGGAAATTGGGAGGTACTAGGCACCGATATTTCCACTCGTGTCGTTGACAAAGCCAAGCGTGCACTGTATCCGCTAGCGGCGAGCGAGAAAATTCCTCGTGCGATGCTGCGAAAGTATTGCTTGAAAGGCCGCGATGAATACACCGACTTTCTTTTGATTGACAAGGCATTACGGGCTAAGGTGAATTTTCGCGTAGCAAACTTGAACCAACACCTGCCAGACCTTGGCATGTTTGATGTGATCTTTTTGCGCAATGTCATGATTTATTTTAGTCACGATACAAAGCAGAAATTGATTCAACGCTTGGTCGAATTGTTGCGCCCAGGTGGTTATTTTATGATCAGCCACTCGGAAACCTTGAACGGTTTAGACACGCCCTTGATAGCCTTAAGCCCCTCAATTTACCAATATACGCAAACCCAACCAGGCCCAAGATAACCGAGATGTCGCGCCCAAGCGCAAACACAAATGCGAAGCCATGACAGCGCCTAACTTTTACATCGATATTTTTTTGCAACCGGGCGAATTTTATTTCGGCGACCGCGATACGCGTATTCGCACCATACTTGGTTCTTGCGTGGCGATCACGATTTGGCACCCACAAAAGCTGATTGGCGGCATGTGTCACTACATGCTGCCGGAGCGGACGCGGCGCACGACGTCACTAGAACTTGATGGTCGCTTTGCGGCAGATGTGATTCAACTTTTTTTACAAGAAATCAAAAAATCGTTCACCAAACCTAGCGAATACCACGCCAAAATATTCGGCGGCGGTAACCAGTTTCCTGATCAAGACAAACGCGTATTTTCTGTGCCTGATCGCAATGTACTCGCTGGAAAAGAACTGCTCGCCAAACATGGCTTTCAAATCATGAACGAACATATGGGCGGCAATGGCAGAAGAAACATTATGTTCGACTGCTGGTCGGGCGATGTTTGGGTGAAGCACGTCGAGAAGATGATAACGCCATGAAAAAGAAGATCAATGTGATGTTGGTAGATGACTCCGCCGTAGTTCGGCAAGTCTTAACCAATATCTTGAATAAAGATGCAGAAATCGAAGTCATCGCTGCTGCATCAGATCCTATTTTCGCCATGGACAAAATGAATGTGAAGTGGCCTGACGTGATTATTTTGGATGTTGAAATGCCGCGCATGGATGGCATTTCGTTCTTGAAAAAGATTATGTCGGTGCGACCCACTGCCGTCATCATCTGTTCTAGTCTTACCAGCAATGCTTGCGCGACATCCATGCAAGCGATGGCGGCGGGCGCTATTTCTATCATTACCAAACCGCGTGGTGGCTTAAAAAACTTCTTCGAGCAAGATGCTGTTGACATCATTCACGTTGTGAAAGAGGCTGCCGCCTCGGATATGCGCCATATGAAAGCCATGGCAATGATGAGCAATGTGCCCGCCAAGCTTTCAATGGATGCGGTGATCACACCACCTACGCTGCATGAACTTGGGGCGGCGAATCTCAGTGTGACCACAGAGAAATTAATTGCCATCGGCACTTCCACGGGGGGCACGCAAGCCTTGGAGGTGGTGCTAAGGACGCTTTCCCGCACTGTGGCCGGCATGGTCATAGTGCAGCATATGCCAGAGGTATTTACTGCCGCTTTCGCCGACAGGTTAAACCAAGTGTGTGAGCTTGAAGTTTTAGAAGCAAAAAACGGAGATCGTGTTATTCCGGGGCGCGCCTTAATCGCGCCTGGCGGTCGGCACATGGTGGTCAAACAAAAGGGCGCACAGTATCACGTTGAAATTTTAGATGCGCCACCAGTTAATCGGCACCGGCCATCAGTCGATGTGCTATTTCGCACAGTCGCTAAGTGTGCAGGGCGAAATGCGTTGGGCATTATCATGACCGGCATGGGTGACGATGGTGCACTCGGTCTAAAAGAAATGCATGACGCAGGTGCTGAAACGATCGCGCAAGACGAAAAAAGTTGTGTCGTCTACGGCATGCCCAAAGAAGCGGTTAAATTAGGCGCGGTAGACAAGATACTGCCCTTGTCGCAAATTGGCGGCATGATAGAAGACTTCAGCAAAAAATATCGTTAGCTGGGCAGTTGATGCGCGTGCACGAGTTCTTGCACGATCGCACGAAATTTTTCTTTTAGTTGTGCATCTTTATGCAACACAAAATCCGGCCCACCCGCACCGGCTTTGGTTTGCATGCTCGTCATTAGAATTGTTTTAGTGACGCTGGTACGGAGGCTCGATTTTTGTACGGCACTGATCAGTGCTTGTCCATTTAAGCGCTTGGTTTCTTGGCTGGTGGCGATCAAATCAAAGTGCTCTGACAAGGCTCGTCCTAGTGCCAGATAGCCATCGTCGAATATCTCAATCCTAAAACCTTGGTCCTTCAACACATCTTTAAGTAAGCCAGCAATCACTTCGGAGCCCTCTACCAGCAGGGCTGACAAACTCGCTTTGGATGATGAAAGTCGCAATGCTTGAAGCGCTTGTTTCGTTTCTGCGCCAGGTTCTGCGCCGTCGCTATAAATCGTTACAACCTGGCGCAATAAATCGATGTATTGCAGGGCCAAGGGCAAGAAGCTGCTCTTCAACAAATTGGGTTGCTCGATGAGGTTTGATAAGCAATCTTCAAACGGGTGGCAGACGTCGGACAAAGTGTGCATGCCGTAAGTGCCCCCGCTGCCTTTCAAACTATGCACGCGCCGATACAATTCGCGGCAACGCTCAAGGTCAAAACCTTCGCGTTCCAACTCAAGCACTAACTCTTCTAATTCGTCGATATGGGAGGGCAGATCGCGTAAATAATTCAAACGCAAGGCCGCCAGCATGGCTTTGACTTCTTTCATCGAAGCACTCCCATCATCGCGTTTCGGTAACGCGTCACATTTGCTTTCTGCATTTGAAAAACATCAACGACGCGGAACATGCCATTTTCCTCGTTAAGATTGAGCGCGCACTTTATTCAATAGTTGGCTGGTTGAACGGTCAAATTCAAACGCAATTGCCGCCACTTGTCCGCCATAGGCCAGCACTGCTTTTCCTTCAGGGATGGCATCCATTTGGTAATCGCCGCCCTTCACATAAATATCTGGCCGAACCGCGTTGACTGCAGCTAAAGCCGTATCTTCTTCGAACGAAAAAACCAAATCAACAGCTCTTAATGCTTCTAACACCGCTATCCTATCCGCACAGGTGTTAACGGGCCGGTCATCGCCTTTTCCTAATCGCTTGACCGATGCGTCCGTATTCACTGCCACCACTAAAGACGCGCCCAGTTTCTTCGCTGCGGCTAGATAGGTGACATGACCACGGTGCAGAATATCGAACACGCCATTCGTCATCACAATGGGGCGCGGCAGACTTGCAAGGCTTTGCTGTAACGCCGCCGATTCTTCTTGGTTACTCATAACTGATTATCGTTTTAGTAGCATAGGAGTTCTGCATCAAAATGCAGCGTGCGTTTCGAACATTTTTGGCTTGACCAATTCAGCAAACAATCTTGCAATTGAACGAGCAATAAAAAAAGCGAGGCAAAATAGCCTCGCTTAATTCTAAAGCATTCGCTTGACGCTATGCGATTAAAACACGGTTACGGTGCTTTTCTGAACTACGCTGCGTTGGGTGTTGGTAGTTCTGCTGCGATCAGGCGCTGCGACACTTCTTTGCGATAGCGATTTAAGTCCTGCACCGTTTCAAATTGCCGTTCAAACAAGAGCGATAAATTATGCAAAATACGTTCGACCACTTTCTGTTCCCACACGCCGTCAAACTTGATTTGTGCGTCTAACCAGCGTTCCAACCATTCTGGATCAGGTAAACGGCTTTGTACGGTGTCATTGGGGAAAAGTGCTTGATTCACGTGCAAATTGGTGGGGTGCAGCGGCTTCTCTGTACGTCGTGCCGACGCCATTAACACGCCAATCTTGGCGAACGCAGCATGTGCTGTATCGCCCACTTCCGTTAAGGCTTTTTTCATGTAGCGTAAATACGCGCCGCCGTGGCGTGCTTCATCTTGGCTGATGATTTTGTAGATTTGCTTAATCACCGGTTCGGTATGCCAGTCTGACGCGCAGCGGTACCAATGATTTAGGCGGATCTCACCACAAAAATGCAGCATCAAGGTTTCTAACGGTGGTGCCGGGTCAAACTCGAAGCGCACTTTATCTAATTCGGCCTCGGTTGGCACCAGCTCAGGATGAAAACGGCGCAAATACTCCATCAACACCAAAGAATGTTTTTGCTCTTCAAAAAACCAAATCGACATGAAAGCGGAGAAGTCGCTGTCGTTGCGATTGTCACGCAAAAACATTTCAGTGGCAGGCAGTGCCGACCACTCCGTAATTGCGTTCATTTTGATAGTCTGCGCTTGTTCGGGCGTGAGCTTGCTGGCGTCGTATTCATCCCATGGAATATCGGTGTCCATGTTCCAACGAACTTGCTCAAGTGATTTAAATAATTCTGGGTAAAGCATGCGTGCCTTAAATTGGATTTCGATTAACTTTGTGCATTTTAACAGGAAGATGAGTGCTTTTCACTGACTTGCCCTGTGTCTGTTGCAATGCCACATCGACACCAGTCGTCAAAAAAATTAAAAAATAACCACTATTTTTAACCACTTTGTTATGAGGCTAGCGGCAAACATCCTGCGAGTTGCGTCTATCAGCACGCCTGAAAAGGACTATCATGCTGAATCTTCATTTGCTGTTTCGCATGAGTCATTTATTTACACCGGTAACATCGATGTTACAAATGTCCGTTGCGCTAAGGAAATTTTATGTCTCCCATCAAAATTGCCATTTTGGTCGCTTTCGTTTTATCGACCATTTATATCCATTACCGTGGCCGTGTTCGGCTTGGGTTTTGGCGCCAATTGAGTGACCATTCCACCTTCATGGCACCAATCAACTGCTTCATGTATCTTTTTTCTAAAGTGCCTGCTCGCCCTTATTTACCGCTTGAGGATTTTCCCGAGTTGGAGCGCCTCACGGCAAATTGGCAAAACATTCGTGCCGAAGCCGAGCGCATGTTTGATACGGGCGACATCAAAGCATCTGACCGTTACGATGATTTGGGGTTCAATTCATTCTTCAAAACGGGGTGGAAGCGTTTCTATTTGAAATGGTATGACGAAGCGCACCCCTCAGCGGCACAACTGTGCCCTTACACCACGGCCTTGCTAAAGGAATTTCCCTGTGTAAAAGCGGCGATGTTTGCCGCACTTCCTCCTGGTAGCCGCTTAGTACGGCATCGCGATCCGTTTGCAGGCTCGGTGCGCTACCACTTAGGCTTACTCACCCCAAACGACGATCAGTGTTACCTGAATGTCGACGGCGAAAACTACAGCTGGCGCGATGGCGAAGCCGTAATTTTCGACGAGACCTATTTGCACTACGCCGAAAACACCACTAACCATAACCGCATCATTTTGTTTTGCGATATTCAGCGCCCCATGTGGTTCGCCCCAGCACGTTGGGTTAACAACTTTATCAGTCGCTACTTGATTGGTGCAGCAGCCGCGCCGAACAAAGAGGGTGATCGCACGGGTGGTCTGAATCGGGTATTTCGCTATGTACAAGTGGTGCGACTGGCGGGTAAAAAGATCAAAGCGAAAAGTCGTTTCTGGTACTACGTGTTGAAGTGGATTTTGTTTGGCGGCTTGTTGGCTTGGTTCTTTTTAAGTTAAGCGCTTTTTTAAAAAAGTGGCAGTATGCTTTAAAACTATGCCTTTTACGCTTTATTTATAAGCACAACCAATTAATACCAATGGGGGTATTACATTAATGCGGCGCTTAGCTATGAGTCGAGGCGCTGGAAATCGAAGCTTGCCGAACCGGTCGACTTGAACCTAGCTAGATGAGGATGTCGGCATAAAAGCAGCTAAGCGCGCGGCCATTTCACCACCCAGTGCTTGCAGAGCACTCATCGGCCTGACCATGACCTCAAACTCAATGATTTTTCCATTGGCGTTAAAGCGAATCAGATCGACACCCTTGAGCGATTTGTCCCCTACCTTCGCGGAAAATTCTAAGGTCAGATTCAAGCCGTCTTCAGAAACAAACGTACGTTCGTAACGAAACTCCTGAAACACTTTACTTACCGTGGTAAGTATCATGATCACAGCCATGTCGCCCGCATAAGGTTTAAACGCCATCGGCGAGCGAAACACAGCATCGTTTTCGACAATTTCATGCAAACGCGACAGGTCACCCGTGGCGATCATGTCGTGCCAAAGTTGTAGCGAAGTCTTTACGGCTGGCGTGGCTTGATTCATCTTCATCTCGCTTCTAAATAATCAACGCATTAAACCCACCCAACGCGGAGACGCAAAGGGCGCAGAGAACGACAAAAGGAAAACTTTTTGTTTTCCCTCTGCGTCTTTGCGGCAAACCTGTTTTTAATTTCTACTCGTCCAGTGATTCCAATTCAAAATCAATTGTGTCTAGGCGACGAACCGCAGACAGTGCTGTAGCACGGCAAGGTGAAGGCAACAACGACACGATAGCTTTAGAAATGGAATGAATTTAAATGGTCGCCGCCAAGCGCGCACCTTGATCAATCGCACGCTTTGCATCGAGTTCAGTTGCAAGGTCAGCGCCGCCAATTAAATACACAGATTTACCAGCGGCTTGTAAGCCTTCCAGCAAATCGCGTTTTGGGTCTTGTCCCGCGCATAAAATCACGTTATCAACAGGAATGGTTTTTTGTTGACCCTCTACCGTGATATGCAGACCGGCGTCGTCGATCTTATCGTACGATACGCCAGAGATCATTTGCACTTGGCGATTTTTCAGGCCAGTGCGGTGTATCCAACCCGTGGTTTTACCAAGACCATCGCCCACTTTGGACGTTTTCCTTTGCAGCAAAAAGATTTGGCGTGGTGAGGGCTCGATCTCCGCCTCGCGCAAGCCGCCCGCTGCTTTGTATTGCGTATCGACACCCCACTCGGCAAAGAATTTTTCGGGTGCCAAGCTATTGCTAACGCCCTCATGGCTGAGGTACTCGGCTACGTCAAACCCGATGCCACCCGCACCGATAATCGCAACCAATTTTCCAACGGGCTTTTTCGCCCTTAGCACATCCAAATACCCCAAAACTTTGGGATGCGTAATGCCTTCAATTGGCGGCACTCTCGGTGAAATACCCGTGGCCAACACGACCTCATCGAAGCCCGCTAAATCATTCGGCGCAACCAAGGTATTGAGCTTCAAATGGACGCCTGTCAGTTGCAGTTGCTTCGCAAAATACCGCAAGGTTTCGTAGAACTCTTCTTTACCGGGAATTTGCTTTGCCACGTTGAACTGGCCACCAATCTCATGCGCCGCATCAAACAAGGTCACCTCATGTCCACGCGTTGCCGCCACCGTCGCAAAACTCAAACCGGCCGGGCCAGCACCAACCACGGCGATACGCTTGACTTTAATTAGTGGCTGGTACACCAATTCCGTTTCATGACAGGCACGCGGGTTGACGAGGCAGGAAGTAATTTTTCCGCCAAAGGTATGATCCAAGCACGCTTGGTTACAACCGATGCAGGTATTAATTTCATCTGCACGCCCTTGTTCTGCTTTGCGCATAAACATGGGATCAGCGAGCAAGGGGCGCGCCATGGAAATCAAATCGCAAAAACCATCCGCCAACAATTTTTCCGCAACGTCCGGCATATTGATGCGGTTAGTTGCGACCAGTGGAACATTCACGTGCCCTTTGAGTTTTTGTGTGACCCAAGCGAAGGCGGCACGCGGCACCTTGGTGGCGATAGTGGGAATACGTGCTTCATGCCAACCAATACCGGTACTGATGATGGTCGCCCCTGCCGCTTCAATGGCTTTGGCGAGTTGTATCACTTCATCCAGCGTAGAGCCACCTTCAACCAAATCGAGCATAGAAAGGCGATACATGATGATGAAATTAGTGCCGACTTTTTCACGAATACGGCGCACGATTTCTAAGGGGAAGCGAATCCGATTTTCGTAGCTGCCGCCAAATTGATCATCGCGCTGATTGGTACGTGCCGCAATAAACTCGTTAATCAAATAGCCTTCCGAGCCCATGACTTCGACACCATCGTAGCCTGCATACTGCGCTAGCGAGGCACAACGCACATAGTCGTTAATCGTTTCTTCCACTTCCTCAGTCGTTAAAGCGTGAGGCACGAATGGGTTGATCGGTGCTTTCAAAGCGCTAGGCGCCACCAAAGACGGCTGATACGAATAACGCCCAAAATGCAAAATCTGCATGGCGATGCGGCCACCCGCTTCATGTACGGCTGCGGTCACGACTTTATGGTGATCTGCTTCTGCTTCGGTAGTGAGCATGGCACCGCCATGCATGGGTCGACCGCGTTCATTGGGTGCAATACCGCCTGTCACGATCAAGGCAACACCGCCTTTAGCCCGTTCCGCATAAAACGCAGCCATACGTTGAAAACCATTTTCCACCTCTTCCAAACCAACGTGCATGGAACCCATGATCAGGCGGTTGGGTAAGGTTGTGAAACCTAGATCAAGTGGTTTGCTGAGGTGGGGGTAAGCGGACATACGATTTCCTTATTGAGTTTGGTTTGATAACGCCATGTGCGCCAGATTCAATTGCACTTGGGCGAACTAATTATTTCGAGCTTGATTTGCTGGCTGTGCGCACACCCGTTTTTTTCGTGCTTGTGGTGGCTTTTGGTTTTGCTGCTGGTGCGGTCTTTGCAGCAACTTTTGGTGCGCTGGATTTTTTCACTGCTGCTTTCGGTTTCGCGCTATTGCTTGTGGCGGGCTTAGCTGGCTTTGTTGACTTGCTTGTTGTAGTCGCTGTGCGAGTTGCTGTTGACCTCGCTTTTGCTATGGGATTTCCACGCGGCGCAGGGAAAGGAACATGCGGCGCTTTTGATTTCGCATCCGCCGTTTTTGTTGTAGTGGATTTCACCAAATTCGCCAACTGTTCAGACTCCATGGCTTTTGTCAGCGCTTGCTTAAATTGATCTTGCAGCACATTCCACCATGCGGCTGGATTCGAGAAAGGGGCACTGCCCTGCGCATTTGCCGCGACTGGAGTTGCTTTCGCCTCGCCGCTTGCCGCTTTGCTGGCATTTGACGCCTCTTTTTCAACTGGTGGCGATGTTATTTCTGGCAACACTTCTGGCGTTACTTCAGGTGGTGAGGCGGGTTCTTTCGCCGGTATCGGCGCTGCTTGGGCGGCATTTGGCATAGGCCAATTCGCATTTGTCCCCTCTTTCACATCGGATTCTTTTGCTTGCGAAGAATGAGGCCAAGATTCGTTAATTGTTGTCGAGGTTGATGGCGTGCTTGCACTAGAGTTAGGGGCTGGAGTGGCCGCCTTCATCTGTTGGGCAAAATTCTCGCCCATGGTTTTTAAGGTGGAAATCGTGGCTCTTTGTACTTCTAAGGCTTGGATGGTGCCTTTGAGCATGTTCATGTTGACGTTCAACCATGACTCAACGGTTTTGAGATCTTGAATTTTCTTATCTAATTCATCAACAGAAATGGTCGGCGTCACCATGCCGGGTAATTGCATATCGCCCCACAACTTCTTGACGAAGCCCAGCGGGTCGTTCATGCCCGATAAGCCCGACATGCCAGCAAAATCATTGTTTTGAAATTGAGCGCTCATTCTGCTTACTCCTTCTGCGATAAAGTAAAGACGGCGAAAACGGCATCGATAAACGAATCATCAGTCGTGCCCAGTAGTTCACGGCAAATATCTTGGTGGTAAATCTAGGGGCACTTATTCCCCTTTACCCGAACCACAAAGGCTGTCTATCTTGCATGAGGACAGTGATGCCGTCAATCACCTTAAAACCATTTTGAAAATGCCTTCTAAGTTCGAAGGAGAAGAACAAGCGAAAGGTTTTCATTATGTTCTGCGCAAGCCAATCAGCATGCGGATCGGACGTGTAGGTAGCACGTCGAAAAAGCATTTTTCAAATTGCTAACCGTGCCTCGCAATGCAGCTATTTGGCGAGACCGTTTACACTAACAATATGCCATTGAATCAAGCTACCTTGCCGCCCCTACTTATCAATACAAAACGATATTTTCGCTTTGTGTTTGCGTCGCTTCTGTTGCATTTTTTTGCCCTACTATTCATCGAGTTACCTACACGCCCCGTTGCTATCAACGAACAACAGGAGCGAATCATTGCCATTAGCATGGAAGAAGATCAAAGTCAGCGCCAAACTGATCAATTTAGCGCGCGAGTGCCAGCCGCGAAGAGTCGTCCGCAGCGCCTCCCTCAATCGGAGCGGCAAGCGCTGCGCAGCGTAGGCTCGGCGAGTGTCCATACCTCAAACAATATCTTTAACACGCCAGATGAGCAGCCCCCACTAGAAGAAAAAGTTGACCAACTCAATACGGTAGCAGCACAGGGCGCTGAGAAATCTGATACTGCAGCAACCGCTAGCATCAACATAGTGACCCCAAAAGAGTCAGCAGAAGTACCAAAAGAAGCCGCCGCGCCAGCGCCCACATTGGTCGTCAAACCGCTCGCATCGGCGCATTTGGAGATGCTCGTCACACGCAAGGAAGAAAGTGGCAGAACAGGCCTCGGTGCAGCAAGTTTGACGTGGAAAAATAGTGAAGATCGATACGAATTGAATATCGAGGCGAGTGTGAGTTTCGTGCTGGCTCGTGTCAACTTATACAAACTCAGCAGCGTTGGACGCTTGGGAGAAAACGGCATTGCGCCCGAAACCAGTACGGAAGCGCGCTTGCGCCGTGCTGAAACGGCCACCCATTTTCAACATGAGGATAAGCTCATCAGTTTTTCTGCCACGAGCAAAAAAATTACGATGGAAGCGGGAGCACAAGACAAAGCGAGCGTCGTCATGCAACTAGCCGCCATCGGCAATGCCGACGAGAAGCAGTTTTACGTAGGTAGGGAGATTTTGATTCAAGTGGCAGAAGAACGCGACGCTTTGCCGTTTCTGTTTGTAGTGGTGGGCCAAGAGATGATCGAGAGTAAGCTAGGCACGCTACAGACTTGGCATCTTGTCCGTCCACCTCGTCCAGGCTCCTACAATTCGCGCTTAGATCTCTGGTTTGCACCTAGCTTGGGTTGGTACCCGGTACAAATAACGAATACTGAACGCAATGGCAATATCACGACACAAACCGTGACCAAAATCACGCACTAGAAGATTATGAAAAATATTATCGCCATTTTTAGTACCATCAAATCCCACCAAGCCGCTGTGCGGTTAGCGCTAGGAATTACGCTGCTCGCACTCGCTCAAGCCAAGGCTTATTGCGCAAGTAATTTGCCGCCGAATGCCGAACTCCATTATCAAATCAAAGCCGTGCAACATGGCATACCCCTAAGCGGAGAGGCGATTGTTAAGTGGCTGACCAAGGACGAATCGGACGCTGTGCATTACCAAATTCATTCGGAAACGCGCGTCATCTTGCTAGGGAAAATTCTCGAAGCGCGCAGCCAAGGTGCGCTTAACGACCAAGGATTAGCGCCAGAGAAATTTTCTGAAAAACGCCTCAATAAACCAGAGAGCAATGGTGTTTTAGATCGCATTAGCGGCCAAGTGCAATTTAGCGACGCGGCCAGCAGCGTGAAATTAAAGGGCAACGAACAAGACCGTACCAGTATTGTTTGGCAATTATGCTGGCTCGCGCGGCAAAGAAATGAGCAGTTTGCTGCGGGGCAAACACATCAGATTTGGGTTGTTGGAAGGCGCGATATTGACCTTTGGACGCTGAACGTCGTCGGCATGGAAGTCTTACAAAGCCCAATGGGCGCAATCAACGCCGTCCATCTTACGAAGGTGCAAGCGAGCGCCAACAAGGAACAGCAAATCGACATTTGGCTCGCGCCAAACCTGGAATGGTATCCAGCCAAAATCAGCTTTACCGATGCTGACGGTGGGCACGTGGAGCAAACGCTTAGCGCGATCAAAACCCTTGCTAGCCCACGTGAATAGCCTGATTGCGCTTACTCCCTAGCACTGTGGGAAGAGTTTTCAGCCAACTACAAAAGGCACACAGCAAGATCGATATTGGCAATTCCTTCTTATTCTTGCTGCTCTGCGCCTGAGGTTTGGAAGGCTTGGCTTGTTTGAATCATCAAATCAATTCAACCGCCAAATAAACCCTTTAGCAAATCGGTGGGTTTCTTTTTCTTTTCTTCTTTGTCCTTTTTGCGCGTCTCGGCGTCGCCCATGCCGCCCAGGATTGAGGTGGTGGTCGATTTCAAACGCACCTTCGCTTGCCACTCTTGTTCCCATGTGACTTTGGGATCAGTTGGCCTTGGTGGATGCACAAATACGGTTTCGGCACCATACGCAATCATGCGCAAAATGCCGCCGCCGCGCTCGCCAAATATGCCTTTGGGTACCTCACACTTCGTCACGCTTGGCGGCAAGATTACTTTCTCGTGCACCCATTTATCGACATCGGCGTTGGGCTGGTAATCTGTCAGGCCAAAGCCAAAATCGGCCAGTTCGCTGGAGGTCCAAATCACCAATTCTGCACCCTCGGCGCTGCTTGTTTTATCGCCGCTCGATTTTGTGCCATTGCTTTGGGCACCGCTTGCTTGCCCACCTAATACGCTGATGAAATAGCCGCGTGCTTGGTCTATGCTTTTCCACTCTAAACGCACACTGCCTTCATTTTTGGTTTGGCTCAATTCAATCGCTGGCATTAGATCTTGCGCTGCGGCTAAATTCAGCTTGAAGCTGTCAGGAATGCCGTTGCCAACAAAGCTGTGCTGTCCCACCAGCGACGCGGTTTCCGGTACTTTGCGATCATCATCCTTATTCGGCCAAGCAGGAGAGCCAGGCTGAGAACGTGCACCTTTCGTGGTTTTGCCGCGCGCCACGAAAAATTTCGCGTACTCATCAATGGAAGCGTTTGCCACATCAATGGTGCGCGGTTGGCCCGCCCTTATGTTCTCGCCACAGCCCCAGTACAGCGAAATTTTGCCTTTTGGTTTTTCGTAACTTGGTTCTACTGGGCTGTCATCGACTGGGGTCGATGCGACTGGTTTGTCGGGAATGGGGGCGACTAACTTCAATGATTCACCCAAGTTCATACCACTGGGCAGTGTTTGCGTGGCTTCTGCCAACCCACTGTTTTTCACAGAGTTAACCGACACATCCATGAAGCGCCCGCTGGCAAACCCCATCGCCTTGGTATTGCCAAAGGTATTCCCGCGATCGGATGAGCCCACCGCGCCGCGTGCCAAGCCACCCAAAGCACCAAATAAGCCGCCTGATTTTCCGCCTTTCGATGCGGCCTCGATTAAGTTACCGCCGGGCAGGTCACTCGAGTTGGTGGCCAGATCGATATACGCGTAAGCGATTGGTGGTTTGATGATCTGATTAATGGACTTGGGGTTAGCACTGCCCGGCTTGCTGACCTTGCTTTGCTCAGCTGCAAACGTCAGGGTGGACGTGGACAGCAGCGCAACAAGAGAGCAACACAGTGTGATTGCTGCTTGAGATTTGGCTTGGACGTGACGCAATTTCATGAGACCGCTCCTCAAATCATCAGACCATCATTGAAGGCCACCCTACTTCTTCGAGCACCAAGCTGGTTGAAATATTTCTTAGGCTCAACAGGCAGCAAAAATAAGCTAAACACCTCGCCATGATATGCCGAAATGCGACTAAGCATCGAATAAATTGAGCTAATAATCAACACTTTCACGCCGTCAATAAAGCAGTCAATCACGCTAGACTAAGGTCCACAAAATATTCAAAAAATGAGCAGTATGCTAAAAAATAGCGCACATCGCGCTTATTTTAAAAGCACCTTATTTTTATACTTTAATGAGTATATGATTTTTCCTGACCTCTTCAGAGCGAATATTGATTTCAATTGCATCGAGATCTCACCATAGACTGCCGGAGCGACGCGAAACAAAAGATTTTTCTCTGCGCCCTCCGCGTCTCTGCGGCGAGTTTTTAAAGCAATCAACTGAAGACTTTGCGCCTAGGCAAAAGAAGCGTTAGCATCGGGGCTTCCTTCTATGCATTCATCGGACTCATTTTTCTATGCACTCAAACAACGACAGCGCACTGGTACTTTTTAGCGGCGGGCAAGATTCTACGACCTGCCTCGCTTGGGCTTTAAGCCGTTACGCGCGCGTGGAAACGATTGGTTTTGATTATGGCCAGCGTCATGCCATCGAGTTAAGCATGCGCCCCAAGTTGCTGGCCAAGATGCGTACTTTATCGAACGATTGGGCGCAGCGTTTGGGTGAAGATCATGTGATTGATCTTGGCCTCATTTCGCAACTCTCACACACGGCAATGACCGCGGACATTGCCATCACCATGCAGGAAAATGGTTTACCGAACACCTTTGTACCTGGCCGCAACCTGATGTTCATGTTGGTGGCCGCCACCTTGGCGTATCGACGTAACTTAAATGTGTTGGTGGGTGGCATGTGTGAGACAGATTATTCCGGCTACCCCGATTGCCGCGACGACAGTATGAAAGCCTTGCAGGTCGCCCTCAATCTCGGCATGGCAACGCGCTTGAAATTGGAGACGCCCTTGATGTGGATCAACAAAGCGCAAACATGGACGCTCGCGCAAGATTTAGGTGGTCAGCCCTTGGTTGACCTGATTCGTAGTGATACGCATACCTGCTATTTGGGCGAGCGCGGCAGCTTGCATGCTTGGGGTTATGGCTGCGGCACGTGCCCTGCTTGCGCCTTGCGCGCACGGGGATACGAAGAGTTTGTAAGCGGCGCGGGATGATCGCAAATCCGCCCTCAAATTTGTAAGCCTGTAGTTAGGTATTGGCGTTAAGATGGTGCGGTGAATTTCCTCCTTTTGTTGACACTCTTTCCTGACGAAAACCCATGCGCCTCGCCCTACTAACTGACCTGCATGCGAACCGCGAAGCCCTCACCGCTTGCTTGGAACATGCCGAATCGCAACACGTAACTGACTACGCATTTCTCGGTGACTTGGTGGGTTATGGCGCTGACCCTGTATGGGTGATGGATACCGTCATGGCGTATGCCGAACGGGGCGCTTACGTGCTGATCGGCAATCATGATCAGGCACTATTGCTGGACGACAAGCAAGGCATGAATCATGTGGCCTACAAAGTCGTGATGTGGACGTTGGCGCAGTTGGATGAGAAACATCTGGCTTATATACGGGCGCTACCATTTACCATCGAGTTAGATGATGTACTCTTAGTGCACGCGAATGCTTGGGCGCCTGAAAGTTGGGAATACATTGACGGCGTCATGGAAGCGATGCGTAGCTTCCATGCCAGCAAAGCGCGTGTAACGTTTTGCGGCCATGTCCACATGCCTAGCCTGTATCACATGACCCTTACCGGCAAAACTGGCAGCTTTACGCCCAGCGCAGACACCAGTATTCCTTTGAGCAAACAGCGCCGCTGGCTAGCGATTCCTGGCTCGGTAGGGCAACCCCGTGATGGCAACCCAGCCGCTTGTTATGCTGTGTACGACAGCGAGGCGGCTGAGCTGAGCTTTCATCGTGTGCCGTATGACGCGGAGGCGGCGGCCAACAAAATTATCGCGGCGGGTCTGCCTGCCGTTTTAGGTGAACGCTTACTCGCCGGTGAATAAGATGCAAGACAGCGACGCCCCCAATTCAACACCAAACGATGCGCGCTTAGATGCGGCAGCGACATCAGCCACGCCAGAGGGTCATCAACGCTTAAAAATCGGCATGGAGTTTGACGGTTATCGCTTAGAAGAAAAACTGCATGTGGGCGGTATGGCAGCCTTGTGGCGCGTGACAGATTTGCGTCAACGCCCGCAGAAAACCCAGAATGCGGAAAAACCCTCAAGCACGCTCTTGCCCTTGATCATGAAAGTGCCCTTGCTGTTTACTAGCGATGACCCAACGGCGATTGTGGCGTTTGAGGTTGAGCAAATGATCATGCCCAAGCTCAAAGGCCAACACGTGCCCCAGTACATCGCCTCTGGCGACTTTGAGGCGCAGCCTTACATCGTGATGGAACAAATTGCTGGCACGTCGTTGCGCACCCGTTTTGACGCAGCACCGCTGCCGATTGAGGAAGTGGTGCAAATCGGCATTAAGGTGGCGCAAGCCCTACAAGATTTGCATCGGCAGCATGTGATTCACTTAGATCTCAAACCCAGCAATATTATGTTTCGCCCAAACGGCGATGCGGTATTGATTGATTTTGGACTTTCGCGCCACGACAAGTTACCGGACTTGCTGGCGGAAGAATTTCGTCTGCCTTTGGGCACCGGTCCCTACATCTCGCCCGAGCAAGTCTTGGGCGTGCGCAACGAACCCCATAGCGATCAATTCGCCCTTGGCGTGTTGCTCTACCACCTTGCAACGGGCGAACGACCTTTCGGCAACCCCAGCGGCGTGGCGGGCTTGCGCAAGCGTTTGTATCGCGACCCGATTCCGCCGCGCAAGCACAATGCGGCAATTCCACCTTGGCTACAGGAAGTGATTCTGCGTTGCTTGGAAGTCGACCCCGCTGCGCGTTTTGAATCTGCCGCGCAACTTGCTTTTGCCTTGCAGGACCCGAGCCAAATCAGCTTGACCGAACGTGCATCAAAAACCGAACAGGACGGTGCGATGGCGGTACTGAAGCGGCGCTTTCAAGCGGCTGGTGCGGAACCGTTCGCGCAACAATCGGTCGCCGAACAGTTATCCCGCGCACCTATAATCGTTGCTGCGCTCGACCTGAGTAATAGCAGCGCGACTTTAACGGAACAATTGCGGCAAGAAGTCAGGCGGCTTTTATTTACCGAACCGGGTGCGCGCCTCGCTTGCATCACCGTGCGCAAAACCAGTCGCTTTGGCATGGATGAAAGCTTGCTGCGAGACGGACAAAATATTCACGTCAAACAATTAGTCGAACTAAAACATTGGGCGCGTCCTTTGCAAATCAAAGGCGAAAAAATCAGTTTCCATGTGCTTGAAGCGAATGACGCCGCAAGCGCAGTGATTGATTTCGCGCATAAGAATGGTGTGGATCATATTGTGATCGGCTCACGCGGTAGTTCATCAATCCGCCGTTACCTTGGCAGCGTTTCTGCCCAAGTGGTTGCGCTGGCTGAATGCACTGTCACGGTGGTCAAAGCGAGTACAACATGAGTAAGAATCCGATGAAGTCAATCTCGCGCACAAGGCAAAGTAAGATTTGTACGATGAGCGCGCTACTTGCGCTGGCGTTCAACTGTAGTGGCTGCAGCGTAAGCGCTGAATCGAGCAACATGCTTAGCGCTACCGAATCGCAAACAGCGGCGTCACCAAACGCCACGGCAACGCCTGACATTGCCGGCATACCCGACAACGAGCCCAAGGTTACGGAAGACATTCGCTTGCTGGTGCAAAACATTATCGACAACCGCATATCACCCGACGCTTTTACTGCAAAAGCACAGGCCGCTGTTTTGCCAACGGCACTGCAACAAATGCGCACCGCCATGCAAAGGCTGGGTTCGCTAAAACAACTGCAATTGCTGGCACGCGCGGTTGATGGCGAAGACCGGCATTATCGTTATCGCTTGAAGTTTGATGGGGGAGTCATGATGCTTGCCATGAGCTACAACAAGGGCGGCAAGATTGATCGCTTAGCCATCACCGACACGAACTAGAGCTCATCGATGTCAGCAAATCGTTCTAGTTGAAAATAGCGCAGGTGAAACTTGTTCATTTCACTAAAAAATGACATACATAGCGCAGTAATTATTGATAGCGCTTAACTGAAAAGCGCAAACAACAAGAAATACAAAAGAAAATGGGGAGTATGTGAAATGGCACTCATTAACCGAAGTACCAACTCACGCTCCCCTGCACCAGCTACGATGTTCAACAACTAGCTAAAACACTTATTTCATTTCCAAATCAATTGTGTCTAGGCGACGAACCGCAGACAGACACGATCGCTTTAGAAATCGAGTTAGAAGCGATAGCCAACGCCTGCGCCAAATAACCAAGGGTCGAGCTTCAATTCACTGACGTAGGCACCAGAAATACTCAAGTCGCTGCGCAATGACACTTTCTTGATATCGAGATTGAATGACCAATTTTTATCAATCTTAAAATCCACACCTGCCTGCAAGGCATATCCAAAACTATTGCGCTCCAAACGTCCCGCGCCATTGAGCAAATTCACGTGGGAGATGTTGGTGTAATTCACACCAGCGCCTAAGTAGGGATTGATCGCACCTGTGGGGGCAAAATGGTACTGCACGGTGAGTGTCGGTGGCAAATGTCTCAGTGTGCCTATCTTCGTGCCATCTAGGGTCACGTTATGTTTTTGCGGATAAGTCAAAATCAATTCTGCTGCCCAATTCGGCGCAAAGAAATACGAGATATCGACTTCTGGAATAGTTTTGTTGCTGACATCCACGCGATCAGCGGCGCCGACACCACCAACAGGGTCTGAGGCATTGCGTGTATCAAGATACACTGCTCTGGCTCGTACTAACCAAGGCGCATCTTTATCAACGGTTTGTGCTGCAACACTGCTGGCAAAACCTACCATGCCCACAACACCTGCCACGCTTGCTACCAGAGATTTTTTAATTGCTGTTTTCATTTTGCTTTCCTCGTTTCACGTAATTGATGGGTTCAGTGTATCGCCGCATGTAATTGGCTTCTTTGAGCAAGATCAAGTGCAAGCCCTTCGCTTGATTTTTTTACTGCGGAGTTATTTTTTGTTGCAAATAACCCCAAGCACGTAGGCAATTCATACAACTTGATTTGCCACAATGTCCTTTGCGTCGTCCTATGCACGCACCTAGAAATGCCCGTTAGCGACACGCTCTTTCTCTAGGATTTTCGTCCGCAAATAAGGTATCCTTGCGCACATCTTCTTCACCACAACCAAAGATAAAATGGCAAATTACGTCTACACCATGAACCGCGTTGGCAAGATTGTTCCGCCCAAGCGTCAAATTCTCAAAGACATCTCTCTCTCATTTTTTCCTGGCGCAAAAATTGGCGTGCTGGGTTTAAATGGCTCTGGTAAATCTTCTCTACTCAAGATCATGGCGGGGATTGACAAGGATATTCAGGGCGAAGCCGTACCAATGCCGAATTTGAACATCGGTTACTTACCGCAGGAGCCGCAACTTGACCCCGAACAAACGGTGCGGCAGGCGGTAGAAGGTGCGTTAGGCGAAGTGTTTGAGGCCAAAGCAAAACTCGAATTGGTGTACGCCGCGTATGCAGAGGAAGATGCGGATTTTGACGCGCTAGCGAACGAACAAGCACGCTTAGAAGCCATCATCTCTGCTTCCTCAGGTGACAACGTTGAGCTGCAACTAGAAATGGCGGCAGACGCTTTACGCTTGCCGCCGTGGGACGCGAAGATTGGTGTTTTGTCGGGTGGCGAAAAACGCCGCGTGGCTCTGTGCCGTTTGCTGTTATCAAAACCCGACATGCTTTTGTTAGACGAGCCCACCAACCATTTGGATGCCGAATCTGTAGACTGGTTAGAACAGTTTTTGTTGCGTTTCCCCGGCACCGTGGTGGCGATTACCCATGACCGCTATTTCTTGGACAACGCTGCTGAATGGATTTTGGAACTGGATCGCGGCCACGGCATTCCTTGGAAGGGCAATTACAGTTCGTGGTTAGATCAAAAGCAAGCGCGCTTAAAGCAAGAAGAAGCGACTGAATCTGCGCGCCAAAAAGCGCTACAGAAAGAATTAGAATGGTCACGGCAAAACCCAAAAGCGCGCCAAGCAAAGAGCAAGGCGCGTTTAGCCCGCTTCAACGAAATGAGCGAACACGAATACCAAAAGCGTAACGAGACGCAGGAGATTTTTATTCCCGTTGCCGAGCGCTTAGGGAACGAAGTCATCGAATTCAAAAACGTCTCGAAAGCGTTTGGTGATCGCTTATTAATCGACAACCTCAGTTTCAAAATTCCACCCGGCGCCATCGTCGGCATCATCGGCCCGAACGGCGCTGGTAAATCCACCCTGTTCAAAATGATCAAAGGCTTGGAACAACCCGATAGCGGCGAAGTGGTGTTAGGTCAAACGGCAAAAATTTCTTTGGTTGACCAATCGCGTGAAGATTTGGGCAATACCAAAACGGTGTTTGAAGACGTGGCAAATGGTGCAGATATTTTGACAGTAGGTCGCTTCGAAATGCCATCGCGCGCCTATCTTGGTCGCTTCAATTTCAAAGGCGGCGATCAACAAAAAATCGTGGGCAATTTATCGGGCGGTGAACGCGGTCGTTTGCATTTGGCAAAAACTCTGCTACAAGGCGGCAACGTGCTGTTACTCGATGAACCATCAAACGATCTCGACGTAGAAACCTTGCGCGCGCTAGAAGACGCGCTATTGGAATTTGCTGGCAGCGTCATGGTGATTTCGCATGATCGCTGGTTCTTAGATCGTATCGCCACGCATATTTTGGCCTTTGAAGGAAACTCACAAGTTAGCTTCTTTGATGGCAACTACCAAGAATACGAAGCCGACAAGAAAAAACGCTTAGGTGAAGAAGGGGCAAAGCCCAAGCGTATTCGCTATAAGCCCTTAACCACTTAATCAACTTGATTAAGGTAAGCGCCATGCCCAGCTTCCCCGCTGGGTTCCAGCATGTTTAAGTTAGCCACCAAGGCCAATGCCGAGATCGAGATTAAAAAAAGTCGCTTTCTCGGCCAACTTTATCCTGTAAGTAACCGCGCCGAAGCACGCACGACTTTAGAGCAAATTCGGCGCGAACATCCCAATGCAGTGCATGTTTGCTGGGTCTTGCTGTGCGATGGCGACTCTGGCCTTGATGACGATGGTGAACCTTCAGGCACTGCCGCCAAGCCCATGTACAACGTGCTCACGCATAAGCAACTCCATCACGTCTTAGCTGTCGTGGTGCGCTATTGGGGCGGCATCAAATTAGGCGCCGGTGGCCTAAGCCGCGCCTATGGCCAAGCGATTTCTGAAGCCTGCAAAGTCGCTACGCTCATCGAAATAGAAAACACCATCGACCTGCGCTACCTCGTCCCCTTCGCCGACGAAGCAATGGTGCGTCGCCTATGCGAACAGAACAATGTCGTCTTGTTACGCGCTGAATACCAACAACAGGTTCAATTAGACCTGCGTCTTCGGGTTGCGATGGTCGATGCGTTTGAATCTCTCTTAAAACAACAGCTCAAAGGAAGGTTGGTCAAAGGCTTAAGGAAGCTCTGATTAAGTGTAGCAAGCGGTCAAAGTTTGGATCGAGAAGCGGACCTGTACGACTGTACAACGAGCACCGTAGCGGGCACCGTTACGGGTGCCGCAGATTCGAAATTTGGCAGCGCAGTAACTTGATCAGGGTTTCCTTACATTAATTCAAAAATCTTCGCGTACACCCATATCGAAAAAAAGATTTTTTTAAACAGGTAAAAGAAGAAACAATGCTATTGGTTTTTTCTTTTGATACGGATAACATATGTAAAAAGAACGCAGTCTAATCCTGAGTTAGTTCCTCTTTAGAAAACTAATTCGCTATCAGTGAAATTGCTGGGCTTATTTGGAGGTGCCAGACTTAAATCCCGCTAATTCATCGCTAATTTGCTGCATGTTGGATTTTAAAAAGGGGCGCATTGAAATTCGAGCCTCCTCTGGATTTTCAACAAAACGCGCATAAATAAAAATTGCAGCGCCATCATCACCTTTAAGAAATAGCTTTGACCGCGCTTGCAACAATTGAGCGAAGAGAGGGCTTACAGTCAGCGTTTGGTCGACCCAATAAGTTTGCCAAACCAAAAAATTCTGTCCAGCCTTATCTTGCACACGAGTCTCGATCAGCCTTAGAAAACCCGCATCAGAACCCTCACCCCGAATCGCGCTCCCAAGCAGACGCCAGCCACCATCTTTTTCAGGGGTCAAACCATTTGCTGAACTGACTAAGTGAGCGTCCTTGGTTTGATTTTTATAGTAGCGAATCGACAAACCGACACGATACCAATCGCGCTGGTACGCCTCATCAAAAGTTGAATGCGCGTGATGATAGGCTGGCCTCCACTTGATCGACTCATTTGTAGGCAACCAAGTTACGTGTAATGCAGCAAGTGCTACAGTCGATTTCTTATCATCTATAGACGCCACGTAAGTAGAATAAATCGGCCAAATCGCTAGGATAAAGACTGCGAAAAATAACACCGCAAATAGTGATTTTGTACTTACTGGCTTGATTGTCTCTACGTCGCTGGATCTAAGCAATCTCGCATTTGCTGAACTAGTGTCGCGCTTAAAGCCACCAAGCCAAAAAATCAGCAAAATCATAAAACCTACAAACAAACAACCAGAAAGCGCCCTAATCGATCCGATGCTTCCCCGAGACGTGTTTACATCAGGAGTAAAAATATTAATCAGCACACCAAGAATAAGTGCAAGTACAAGCGCAAAAATCGACGTAAAAATGAATAGCATGCGTTTCAAGTTGGATTGATACATCAGATACGCAAAAAGGGTGCAAAGGGGTATGAAAAAAAACACATAGCTTAGATCGGCGAATGTCTCGGCGAGTGGGAGGCTGCCTGTTGGAACACTAATATAAGACCCATTTCGCGCTACAGTTAGACCCCATGACTGAAGCGCGGCAAAAGTTAAATTTGCGGCAAATTCAATAAGTGGAGATGTCAAGATCGCCCCAAAAGGAATAGCAAATAACAAAAACGATAACGGAAACACCATTTCCCAAGTCAAACGTCTACCCCAAAAAAGCAATAAAAAGATTGGAACAAAACCGACAAAAATGCATTGTTGAATCGCCTGAACTTTAGCGAAGTCAGCCAACAGCCACGCGAAGCCCAATATGATCAAAATTGGTGACGCTGGCCAAAATGGCCTAATCTGAATTGATCTAAAAATATCCCGACGCTGCCAGATTAGCAACGCGGAAATAGGTGCAATGACATAACCCACAGCAAACGCTGGCGAGCTCTGCCAAGTTAAAACAATCGACTGTGCAGTTTCCGCATACAGAAGAAACTGTACGACAAAGATACAAAGCACGAACACCGCTTTCCAAGAAAACATGAGTTCATCTTCTCTCGTTACTTCATTGTTGTTCATTCTTTTCATTCCATTTGTAACGATTTGCGACATTAATCAATTGTCGCAATTTCTCTTCTCGAATCATTAAAGGCTGCTTTTTGCGCTAAGCGTATTTTATTCGTGTTTTATTGGTCTGCAAAAAGTCATTTTTATTGGTTTTTTATTCTTGAATTTGATTACGAGCTAAAAAATGGTTCGCTGCTTTAGGCTTACTCAACACAGGCACCCAATCTCCTAACAAAGGCAACATAGTTAAAAGCATGGTTTTGTCTTTAGTAGGTAGCTTTGCTGCAGGTGCACATAAGATGCAGCGCGTCACACGATGAATTCTCCGTGTTGCACAACAAGATGTAATAAAATCCCTTATACCAATTTAGGGAGTTGCTAGAGGCGGGATTCGTTTGCTTGCATCTCATTTCAATATCGTCATTTTTTAGATAAATTATGAAAAACAAAACTCAGCCGCGTTTCCCAAGCTTGCTTGCCCATTTATTGTTTGCCCTTGGTGCTGCCCCTTTCGTGCTCGGTAACGCGCAAGCGTCTGGGACCGAACCACCCTCGAATAGAAGTCAAGAAATCAAGGTTCCAGCTAACGAAAAACCATCGACAGAAAAACAGGAATTCGTACGCAATGAGATGGTAAAAACCTTCAACGAAACGCAGACGCTTCTCACAAATAAACAGTATCCAGAAGCGCAAGAGAAAATAAAAATTCTTAATGCGTTCGATAAAAAAACCAACTACGAACAATTTCAGATCAATCGCTTGATTGCCATCGTCGCCTCAGCAACCAATAACATCGACGAGTTAGCCAACGTTTTTGATGCGATGATCAAGAGCGGCTATCTGTCAAAAGCGGAAGTGTTGCGCTTCACCGAAGGTGCTGCTGGTAGCTACTTTAACGAGAAGCGTTACGACAAATCGAAAGAATGGACCAAGCGTTATTTGGCATTAGATGCAGACAATGCGCAGATGCAAAATTTGCTGGCACGGATTTTTTATTTGCAAGAGGATTTCCCCGGCACCATCGCGGAAGTTAATCGGCAAATTCAAGCAGATGACGCGGCGAATCGGGTTCCAAGCTATGACAAATTGCATCTTCTAATCAGCAGTTACTTGAAGCAAAAAGATATGGTGGGCTACGTCAGCGTTTTAGAGCGTATGGTGACGCATTATCCAAAAAAGGAATTTTGGGCTGATCTGATTTATCGCTTGCCCAACAAGCCAGGCTTTTCAGACCGGTTGCGTATTGATTATTACCGTCTTCTGTTAGCGACAGATACTCTAGAAGAAGGAGCGCAATTCGCTGAATTTGCTGACCTCGCTTTGTTAGCGGGCTTGCCTACCGAAGCCAAAAAAGTGGTTGATGCGGGTTACGCTGCCAATATGTTGGGCACGGGTAAAGACGCTGCCAAACACAAAATTTTGCGTGACAAGGTCAACAAACAAGCGGCCGATGATTTGAAATCTTTAGATGCGGGTGAAGCTTCGGCAAAAGCAGCGAAAAATGGAATTGGATTGGTAAATACGGGCTACAACTTTGTAATTAACGGCCAAGTTGAACGTGGTATCGCTCTGATGGAGCAAGGTATTGCTAGGGGCGGCTTAAAGTCTGTCGATGAGGCCAAGTTGCATTTGGGTATGGCGTATTTGCAGGGTGGAAATCGTGCGAAGGCGACTGAGATTTTTAAATCCTTGCAAGGCACTGATGGGTCTGCCGATATTGGCCGTTATTGGTTACTGGTTCGCAAAGAGTGATCTGGCATAATTTAATAAAAATGGAACCGTCTGGTTCCATTTTTTTTGCCTCACGTTCCGCCTTCACCATGAGCCTTGGGTCGCGTTATCAGGGTGATGCGCCTCAGGAAAGTGGGTATGCCAATCTATTTGGCATACCAAGCGCGGAACCAATTGCGCTCGATTGATGTGGAAAAATAAGCCTGCAACTAAGCATCAAGCTCACTCACCAAGAGCTGCTCACAGTCTATACTCTTATGTGTATTTTTACGAAATGCTTTACCAATAAGCGCATAAGCGTATATTTATTTAATTTTTTGACGAGTATCTTTTAAAACACATCTAAAAGTGGCGTGTGAAGCGAATCGCACGGCGCCGATTTCAAAAGTTGCCGCGGGCTTGGACGCATAATCCTAGAAACGGCAGTTGACCGCTTCAAACTTCAATTAAGTCCCTGTTCTTCAACAGAATTTCATTGTTAATAATGCTCACCGTTTTGGTGAGAACGCTACAGGCGCGATTGCACATTTTTCTGGCTCTCTGGACTATTTCGGCATTCCAAAGGAATACCCTCCGCCTAGCAACATGAAGGTTGCGTCGTTGTCGCGCCTTGCCAGAAAGCCAGAAAAACGCACACTCGAACCTGTCCAACTGCCGTTTCTAGGATAATAAATTGCGGAGTTAATTGCTTAGTTAACAGCGTAGTGATCGCTTCTTTTAAAATCGCTTTAGGGAGGCCTCTGTATAACTGCCGCGAGCGGTCGAATTTTGGTTCGAGAAGCGCACCTGTAAGACTGGTCAGCGACCACGGTAGCCGGTGTCGCAGAACCAAAATTCGGCGGCGCAGTAAGTTATGCAGAGGTCTCTTTGGCTCGCCGCCGGTCGGCTTCTCATGGATCATTCACGCAAAAAAAACGCCTCCGAAGAGGCGTTCCAAAACAATCTTGTTTTTGCCAATTAACTTCGGCACTTTTTCCACTTGTTGATTAAGCGTGGTAGGCCGTTTCACCGTGGCTAGTAATATCCAAGCCTTCGCGCTCTTCGTCTTCTGGTACACGCAAGCCGATCAACACATCAACCAACTTGTAGGCAACCAAGGACACCACGCCTGACCAAACTATCGTTACACCAACTGCAGTCGCCTGCGTTGTGACTTGGCCAATAATGGAATAGGGATCAGCAGACATTTTGTTGGTCACATAGTCAAAAATACCTTGACCGCCTAAAGAAGGTGCCGCGAAAACGCCTGTCAACAACGCGCCCAAGATACCGCCCACGCCGTGCACGCCGAACACGTCGAGTGAATCATCAGCACCCAGCAAGCGCTTCAGACCATTCACGCCCCACAAGCAGACCAGACCAGCGGATAGACCGATGATTAAGGCGCCCATCGGCCCCACGAAACCACAAGCAGGTGTGATCGCGACCAAACCAGCCACCGCGCCTGACGCGCCGCCCAACATCGAAGGCTTGCCTTTTGTCATCCACTCGCCGAACACCCATGATACGGTGGCAGCAGCCGTAGCTAACAGCGTGTTAATGAAAGCCAAGGCAGCGACGTCACCAGCTTCTAAGGCAGATCCAGCGTTGAAACCAAACCAGCCCACCCACAACAAGGACGCACCGATCATTGTCATTGTCAATGAATGTGGAGCCATTGATTCTTTGCCGTAGCCGACACGCTTACCAATTAAAAATGCGCCAATTAAGCCAGCGACAGCCGCGTTGATATGCACGACTGTACCACCAGCGAAGTCGAGAGCGCCTTTTTGGAACAAGAAACCCGCTTTCAAACCTTCACTTGTGGCAGTCGCCGCATCTTTGATGGCATCAGGACCAGTCCAGAACCACACCATGTGGGCAATCGGCAAGTAACTGAAAGTGAACCATAAGACGATGAAAGCCAAAACTGCCGTGAACTTTGCGCGCTCTGCAAAAGCACCAATAATCAGGCCGCAAGTGATCGCAGCAAACGTCGCTTGGAATGCAACATACACAAACTCAGGAATAACCACACCTTTACTGAACGTTGCGGCTGTACTGAATGACGCTTTCGCTGGATCCCATATACCGTTTAAGAACAAACGATCGAATGAACCAAAGAAGGCGTTTTTCTCAGTGAACGCGAGCGAATAACCATAAACGCACCACAGCACGATGATCACGGCAAAAATCATAAACACCTGCATCAAAATCGACAGCATATTTTTTGACCGCACCAAACCGCCGTAGAACAGCGCCAAGCCTGGTATGGTCATCAAGATCACCAACATGGTTGCCACCATCATCCATGCGGTATCGCCTTTGTTTGGCGTCGGTGCAGCAGCGGCCGGTGCTGCGGGCGCCGCTTCTGTACTAGCGACGGCAGGGGCAGCAGCGGGTGCGGCCACTTCTGCGCCTGATGCTGCCGTTGCGACCGGACTGGATGCGCTTACAGCAGGTGCAGATGCAGCCGCAACTTCATCAGCCGCCATACTTGAGGAAAAGAGTCCTGCCGACAGCAACAAAGCGCTGGCTGCAAGGGCTTTTACGAGTAGTTTTTTCATGAAATGTCCTCTTCCGAATTAAAGGGCTTCGTTGCCGGTCTCGCCGGTACGAATGCGCACGACTTGCTCGAGTGAATAGACGAAAATTTTTCCGTCCCCAATTTTTCCTGTACGCGCAGCGTTTTCAATGGCTTCGATAGCGCTTTCAACAATCGCGTCATCGACTGCTGCTTCGATTTTGGTTTTGGGTAAAAAATCCACTACGTATTCAGCACCGCGATACAACTCGGTATGCCCTTTTTGTCGACCAAAGCCTTTCACTTCTGTAACCGTAATTCCTTGCACACCAATGGTGGACAAGGCTTCTCTAACCTCGTCAAGCTTAAATGGCTTGATAATGGCGGTGATCAATTTCATGCTGACTCCAAGCGATTAAAAATATTTAGAAACGAGTAGAACCACACGCGCTTTCGCGGTTGGGTCGCCTTTTGGCGTCACATACAAGCGCTTAGTCGCGTCGGTGCCTACTGCGGCAAGGTTGAACGTCAGGCCGAAGAATTCCTTGGTCAAACCGACTTTCCAATCGGTATAGGAATACGCACCGTTGTTCTTGAAGAATTGCCGACCTACGTGCAGATTGAGGGTAAATCAATCGGTCAATTCAACGTTGGCTCCTAAATCAACGTAGCCACTGTTTTTACTATCGACAAAGCCAAACGTGTCTGTCACAGAATGGGAGTATTTTGCGTAAAAGGGGCCATAGCCCAGTTGACCATATAGTTCAGTCGTCGCGGCATTGGTGAAACCGGGAACGCGCCCAAGGTGGTTAGACGGATAAACGTAAGTGAGCACACCCACGTCATACGACACGTCTTTGATCACTTCGCCCTTGATACCACCGTAGATATCGATTTCTGCGTTGCCGCCGCCGCCCGCATCTTTAATCCATTTAATTGATGAAGCCCAAATCCCTGCATACAAGCCAGTTGGGTTATTCACGTAATCGGCGCCACCTTGTACGGAGGGGTCGTTACGGGTTTGAGAAACGCCACGGAAACGGTATTCCGTCGCGACGCCTACGTTAAAGGCGACCTCATTATCTGGCTTCGGTTCGGCAGGTTTGGCTTCTTCCGCATACGCGGCGGAAGTCGCGAAACATGATGCTAATGCGGCGCAAAGTAGTAATTTTTTCATTGTGTTTCCCTTAGTTGAAGTAAAGATGAATAAAATTTGGTTTAGTCGCCTCAAAAACTACTTAGCAGGAGTCGTGCCAAGTCAAAACGACAAGACATATTTCGTGGTGAAACAATGCTTTTTTTGCGGTAGAGGTGTGAAACGAAAAGCGCGAAACATCATGAAACCACCTCTTCCAAGACGGTGCTACGTAGGATGACCCCGTATTACGATATGATGTTGACTCTGATATGAAGAATGAAACAAGTGGCTGGCGCGGTGTTATGAATCTTGCTGGTAGCCTTTCACAAGCCTGCGTTTCGCCTATGCACCAAAAGAATGCAAATTCGATTTTGCCACAATTCAATTAACTGCACCAATTTGACGCATTTCAAATACGTAACGAGGAAAAGCCATGGATAAGACCAACTTTTTTAATGACATGCAAGCCAAGATCAACCAAGTCTTGGAAAACTCCCCCGCGAAAGACATAGAAAAAAATGTCAAAGCGATGATGAATCAAGGTTTTGCCAAACTTGATCTGGTCACACGCGAAGAATTTGATATTCAAGCGCAAGTGTTAGCAAAAACCCGTGCGAAACTTGAGGCATTAGAGGCACGCCTGGCCGCCCTAGAAACACCCAAAACAGAGGCTTAATGTCACTCGCCGTCCTAAAAAGCCGCGCCCTAAGCGGCATGGATGCGCCAGAAGTCACTGTCGAAGTACATCTCGCAAACGGTTTACCTAGCTTCACCATCGTCGGCCTGCCCGAGACTGAGGTGAAGGAATCGAAAGATCGCGTGCGCGCGGCACTGCAGAACGCACGTTTCGAATTTCCGGCGAAGCGCATCACTGTCAATCTTGCTCCCGCCGATTTACCGAAAGAATCTGGGCGTTTTGATTTGCCAATCGCGCTCGGTATTTTGGCTGCTTCGGGGCAAATTCCTGCCGATGCCTTAGACCAATACGAGTTCGCGGGTGAATTGTCACTCTCTGGCGAATTGCGCCCAATACGCGGCGCTTTGGCGATGACCTTTGCGATCTGCAAGCGTAGCGACGGCAGCCGCGAAGCGCCACGCGCTTTCATTGTGCCCGGTGCGAATGCAGACGAGGCGGCGCTGGTGAGTGACGCGGTCATCTACCCAGCGGACTCCTTACTGCAGGTCTGCGCGCATTTCGCTGGTGTGGATGCGGAGGCGAGAATCGCCCGCCATCAAGTACGCAACACCACGGTGCGCCCGGACTATGCCGATTTTAGTGACGTAAAAGGCCAACTACAAGCCAAGCGCGCTCTCGAAGTCGCCGCAGCAGGCAATCACAGCGTCATCATGGTGGGACCGCCCGGCACAGGCAAATCGATGCTGGCGGCGCGCTTTGCTGGCATTTTGCCCACCATGACTGATCAAGAAGCCTTGGAATCCGCCGCAGTGCAATCTTTAACCAGTGGCTTTGCGATTGCGAAATGGAAGGTACGCCCATTTCGATCTCCGCATCACACTGCGTCTGGCGTTGCGCTGGTCGGTGGTGGTGGTACGCCGCGCCCAGGTGAAATATCCCTCGCCCATCGCGGCGTTCTATTTCTTGATGAATTGCCGGAGTTTGATCGTAAGGTATTGGAGGTATTGCGAGAACCTTTAGAGTCAGGCCACATCACCATTTCACGCGCTGCCAAGCAAGCCGATTTCCCTGCGCGTTTTCAGTTGATTGCAGCGATGAACCCCTGCCCCTGCGGCTACTACGGCCACAGCAACGGCAAATGCCGCTGTACCCCAGACATGATCGCGCGCTACCAAGACAAAATTTCTGGCCCTTTATTGGATCGCATTGATATGCAAATTCAAGTCGGCGCTTTACCGCATGCGGATTTGTTAAAACAAGCGGACGGTGAATCCAGCGTGCTGATTCAAGCCCGAGTGGAGCGAGCATTTGAGCGGCAATTAGCACGGCAGGCAAAAGCCAATAATCTGCTCAACACGCGAGAAATTGACAGCTACTGCCAGCCTGATGCGGCGGCTGAACAATTACTGCGCAGCGCCATGACTAAACTTAACTGGTCAGCTCGCGCCTACCATCGCGTGTTAAAAGTTGCCCGCACAATCGCCGATTTAGCTGGTGCCGAGACAATCGCCCAAGCACATGTGGCTGAAGCCATACAATATCGCCGCGCTTTGCGGGAGCATTAAGCCTTCAACATTGATAAATCGCCTACAGCCATCCTGTTTTACGGAATCGGTAATACAAATAACCGCAGACGCCAACCATGAGACCAAGCGCCATCGGATAGCCGTATGCCCATTCCAGTTCAGGCATGGCTTTAAAGTTCATGCCCCAAATGCCAGCAAACGCAGTTGCCACACCAAAAATTGCGGCCCACGCCGCTAAGCGTTTATTGACTTCGCTTTCATCGATTGCGACCATCGAAAGATTGACCTGAATCGCCGTGCTAATGGTGTCGCGTATTGTTTCAATCGACGTATTGATGCGATATAAGTGGTCATAGACGTCACGGAAATACTCTTGCGTATCTTCACAAAGTGCCGGAACACGGCCGCCAAACAACTTACTGGTAGCCTCCATCAGCGGCGTAATCGCGTGCTTGACCACCATAATCTTGCGCTTCAATTCGTACAAACGTTGAATGTTTGCACGCTCACTACCTTTTGAAAAAATCTGTTCTTCAATCAACTCAAGTTCCGCTTCGAGTGCATCCACCACGGGGAAGTATCGATCCACCACGGCATCCATCAAAGCATAAAACACAAAGGCCGAGCCATGCTTGAGCAAATGCGGTTCGCGCTCGCAGCGCGCACGCACGCCCAAAAAATTCTGCTGACAACGATTGCGCACAGAAAGTACAAAGTTATCACCTACGAAAATATTTAACTCGCCGACTTGCACATCGCCAGTAATCAATTCAACTGTATGAATTACGGCAAATAAGGAACCACCGTACTCTTCGATTTTAGGGCGCTGATGTCCGTGACTAGCATCTTCCACTGCCAACTCATGCAGACCAAATTCCATCTGCATTTGCTGTAGCTCCTCATCGCTTGCATCACGCAGAGCGACCCAAACAAAGCAGTCTTTGCGCTCCACGAAGTCGCTAATCGCCGCAACCGGAATATCGGAAAGCTTACGTCCGTCTTGATAGGCAACACAGTTGATTAGCATGGGGAATTGTCCTGAAATAATGTGTTTTAACGGCAAATGAAGCTCGAAAAAACGTATGCTATGGCGTGTATTTTTAAGAAATGCTTTACTTACAAGCGCAAAAGGCCATAAAAAAATCAAAAAAGTTGGGGGTATCCAAAAATCAGATAATCTTAATCTGTCCTTTTGCGCCATTAAAAATACCTTTGACGGCGTTATGCGCAAGCTACTTTGGCAAATAAGCCTCCGCCAATCGCACCCAATATGTAGCACCTATCGGTAGCAAGTCATCATTGAAGTCATAGCTGGGG
>JAIETO010000169.1 GCA_019745005.1 Burkholderiaceae bacterium | reverse complement strand
TTTCATTTCGACGGCCCCGGATTGACGGCCGACCACGCCAGTAGTTGGCTTGGCAAGAAGCTCGCCGCTCGTGAATATCGCTTGTATCAGTGGATGGCGAGCCATCGCCCTAGTTTAGTTATCCGACTTAATATTGATGCTGAAACAGCACACGCGCGTAAGCCGGATCATAAATTGAGTACCTTGCGGGCAAAGACTGAAGCGATTCCTAAATTGCATTTCAATGGTGCAAAAATTCTCGATCTGAGTAGCCTCGACCCCTATCAACTAGTGCTTGAGAATGCGAAACGCGCTAGCGAACAAGTTTTAAGCGGAAGTTAGTGGGGTATTACTAGAGGACGGTCGCAGTACGCACTTCCCTCGCGAGTTTTGTGCAGAAAAGAGCGCGATGGGTGTGATATCCTTCCGGCGTTTTTTACCAAGCTTAGATGCACTTTAGGAAGCGGTATTCTGTCATTATCGCCGCTCGCAAACTTCTTACGCTCACTATAGTCGCTGTGAAAAGGGAATTTTTTGCGTTTCGACTATGCTTGGCTTAACCCGATCGAAACGCACGTATCCACATTAATCTACGCAATTATGAATCAATCAACATTAGACGCAACACCGCAAAACACTGTACTTAAAGGTGTGATTGCCGTCGTTGGCTGTGACGGCACGGGTAAATCAACCCTCACCGCCGATCTTCTGATTCACCTAGCAAAAAAAGGACGCGCGGAGAAACGCTACATGGGATTAGTATCGGGCGAAGCGGGCGATAAAATTAAGCAGTTCCCGATCATTGGTGTTGCTTTGGAGCGCTATCTGAAGGCTAAAGCAGGGAGGGCACAAGACATGCGGAAAAAATTGCCCGGCACTGGTACTGCTTTTATCATGCACCTCTTTTCCATTTGGCGCGTCGGACAATTGCGCAAACTTATGCGGCTGGCGGAATCGGGTGCTTTAGTGGTGGTTGATCGTTACCCACAGGCGGAAGTCACTGGTTTTAATTATGACGGGCCCGGTTTTGATGTCACCCCAAGCAGTGGTTGGTTTCTACGTAAGTTGGTAACGCGAGAAAAAGCGCTCTATAAATGGATGTCCGAACAACGCCCAGCCATGGTCATTCGACTCAATATCGATGCCGAAACGGCGCACGCGCGCAAGCCAGATCATCGCATGAACGAGTTAATCGATAAAAGCGCGATCATGCCCAAGCTAAGGTATAACGGTGCAAATATCGTTGATATCGATGCACGGCTGCCCTATGTCCAAGTTTTAAGCGCAGCAACCAGTGCAATTGATCGCCTTCTCGCGCAGAAAAGCGAGTAGCCAAGCGGGTCATTCATTGACTGAAAACAGTCAATCCATTCGCTATAATGTTGGTCTATTTTTCGGCAGCAAGCAAATTTATACCAATGGCTTTTGCGGTACCCGTAGAAACTTAAAAAATCGTCAGTGAAGCCTGCGATGAAGCGCACGTCAAACACTAATTTAATCGGCAAACACGCCCCAAAGGACCGTTATGCCATGTTTTGCGAATAGAGAACTTGAATGGATATGACCAACACCACGGCAGAAACGCAAACAGCGCCATTTTGGCGTCGTCTCGTTGTTAAGTTTGGTAAACATTTTTTGCGGTGGTTAGGTCATTTTCAGGCGCGCCACTCCTTGGTGAGCACGACGCCAGTCATTGCTAACAGTGAATTTGCATGGGTTCCTCAAGTCGAAGGTGCATGGCGCGATATTCGTGCTGAGTTAGACATGCTGCTCGAACGCCCGGAAGACATCCCCGCATTCCACCAAATCTCGCCTGATCAAAAGCGCATTTCCAAAGGCAATAATTGGAAAACTTTCGCGTTTTATGTGTACGGCAAGCGGGTCGATCACAATTGCGCTCTGTGTCCTCGCACCGCTGCAATACTTGATGCGATTCCCGGCATGCAAAGTGCTATGTTTTCTATCTTGGCACCCCGTTACCACATCGAAGCACACAAAGGGCCGACGCGCGCGGTGGTGCGCGCCCATTTAGGGCTGAAAGTGCCGAAAGATTGGCAGTCGGTGTGGATACGTGTGCATGACCAAATTCTCAATTGGCGAGAAGGTGAAGTGGTTTTGTTTGACGACACGTATGAACATGAAGTGCGCAATGATACGGATGAAACGCGCGCCGTTCTGTTTATTGACATCGATCGCCCCATGGATAAAGTTGGCACGCTCGTCAACCGCATGATTGTGCGTTTGATTCAGACAAGTACCTATGTCAAACAACCACTTAAAAATCTCGCCGCTTGGCAACGTGAGCGTGGCAAGCCTTAACTTTTAGCGATTTTAAAAGACAAGATACGTTGTCGCGGCTTCGTTGGCCGTACTAAGGCGCACTGTCTTTGCTGTCTTTTTCCCTGCTCCTTCTACCTTGCGGATCCATTTTGGTTGCCCATCCGATGCCAGAGTAATTAGGCCACGTTGCGAGATACGTGGCGTACTCTCAATTTTTGAAAATCTTTATTGCCCAACCTCTCGCGCAGTCGTCATGGTTAAGCTTTTTGCTTGAAAATACTTTACACTTTTCGCGAACTAAGCGCGAAGCCAACTTGTCTTAAGCTCGCGTTTCGCGAAATGCAGCGGTAATGAGTTCTAAGGCAATTACCGCAGAGTGATGACAGTTTGCTGCATTTTTTTGGATGTTTTGATGCAGTATTCTGTTGCTCAAGTTAGATGTTTCGGCAATCGAAGACCTCGGCACAAAGTAATCAGCGTTGCGGAGCCACAATTTGGTTCCACAATCTTTGCGCCGAAGTCTCAATAAACCAAATACAAAAATGGAGAACCTTATGCAACTAACACGCCTTACCTTCACACTAATTGCTGCTTTTTCTGCACTGACAATGACATCAGCGACTGCAGCGCCGAATGATGGCGCAGCAAAAACAACTTCAGATAAGAAACACGTTCAGAAAAATGCAAGCTTAACTTCCGGCTTAGATTTGCAATGGATCGATAAGACCGTACGACCACAGGATGATTTTTTTAAGTTCATGTCTGGAAAATGGCTGGCAACGACGGAAATTCCCGCTGATAGGGCACGTTATGGTTCGTTTGATCAGTTACGTGAGTTGTCGGAGAAAAGGTCGCACGAGATCATCGAAGGACTGTCAAAGGATAACAAGCTCGTTCTTGGCACAAATAAGCAAAAAATTGCCGACCTCTACAATAGTTTTCTTGATGAAAAACGAATTGAAAACTTGGACATCACGCCATTGAAGCGAGAGTTCTCGCGGATTAGCACACTCTCGCAAAAAACCGATTTACCGATCTTAATGGCGCAATTGGCGCGTCTTGGCGTAGCGTTGCCATTGCAAGGCTTTGTTGGGCAAGACGCGCGTGATTCTAGCCGTTATACCGTTTATCTAAGCCAAGGCGGCCTCGGTTTGCCAGATCGTGATTACTACTTGAAAAAAGATGACGCCAAGATGCAAGGCTATCGCGACGCTTATCTTCAACACATCGAAAAAATGTTGACGATGAGTGGTGATGCGGAGGCAAGTAAAAACGCCGCCGCGATCTTCGAGTTTGAGACACAGCTAGCCACCAATCAATGGAGCCGCGTTGAGAATCGTAATCCAGTAAAAACCTATAACAAATTTCAGATAGATAAGCTAAAAGAGCTTTCTAGCGATTTCGATTGGACTGCTTATTTTGACGGTCTGGGAACGAGCGGGAAGACGGACTATGTGATTGTGCGCCAACCAAGTTTTGTGACTGGCTTGAATTCTCTACTGAAAGATACGCCGCTAGAAACGTGGAAAGCTTACCTAAAATGGCAAGTTCTGAACGCCTACGCGCCGTTTTTAAGTTCCCGTTTTGTTGAACAAGATTTTGCCTTTAACAGCATTGCTCTGCGCGGTATTCCGAGCAACCAACCACGTTGGAAGCGCGCGGTTGGTCGTGTCGAAGAAGCATTGCCTGAAGCCTTGGGACAACTGTACGTGGAAAAATATTTTCCGCCAGAGTACAAAGCCCGCATGCAAAGCCTTGTTAATAATTTAGTGGTGGCGTACCAGCAAAGCATCGAAACATTAACTTGGATGAGTGCCGATACCAAGAAAGAAGCCTTGGCAAAATTGGCAAAGTTCACCCCCAAAATTGGCTACCCCGATCAATGGCGTGATTACAGCCAATTGGTGATTTTGAAAGACGATTTAGTCGGTAATGTGATTCGTGCTCGCGATCATGAATTCAAGCGCCAGTTAGCAAAATTAGGGCAGCCAGTAAATCGCTATGAGTGGGGAATGAGCCCGCAGACAGTGAACGCTTATTACAACTCAAGACAAAACGAAATTGTTTTCCCTGCAGCTATTCTTCAGCCACCCTTCTTTAACCCTAACGCCGAAGATGCGGTGAATTATGGCGGTATCGGTGCCGTCATTGGCCATGAAATCAGCCACGGTTTTGACGACTCCGGTAGCCAGTCGGATGGCGATGGAAACTTGCGTGACTGGTGGACCAAAGAAGATAAGGAAAACTTCAAAAAATTAGCCGGTGCCTTAGTCGAACAATACAATGCTTACAGCCCCGTACCAGGCTATAACGTGAATGGCGCGCTGACCTTAGGCGAGAATATTGCAGATAATTCGGGATTGGCAATTGCTTACAAGGCATATCAGATTTCTCTCAAGGGAAAGGCTGCGCCGGTCTTAGATGGTTACAGCGGGAGTCAACGCGTGTTTATGGGCTGGGCACAAGTCTGGCGCGGCAAAGCGCGCGAAGCAGAGGCGATACGTTTGATTGCGACAGATCCCCATTCACCCTCAGCAGTCAGAGGTAATGCGCCATTAACGAATCTCAATGAGTTCTACCAAGCGTTTGGTGTGAAAGAAGGCGACAAGATGTTTGTTGCGCCTGAAAAGCGCATAACGATTTGGTAGTTTTTTGACCGACCGATAAGGTGCGCCACATTCTTCGGAATTGGCGCACTTTGTTTTTTTAGGAATTGTCGACCGATCTGTTTTGGAAAAACAAATGCATCATCTACCGTGAGACGCATGCAAATCAATTAGGCGTTTTTTCAGCAAATTTGCTAGACTCATCAAACGTAGGAAAAAACACAATCATTCACACTTCGGAATGCGGGATTCTATGACACGTTTGTTGAACAAACTCATTGCCGCTTTGCATATTCATAGAATCGGTGTTCGCCTCGCTTTGAGCTACGGGGTACTGCTGATACTTTTTATTATTTCTGCAGTCTTGACCTCTGGCCAAATTCGCAAATTGACCTCACTCAGTGAACGATTTGCCCGCAACGACATTCCACGCTTGCTCACTGTTCAAGCAATAAGCTTATCAACCGAAACTGCCAGTAATGCGCTGCTGATGTTGCTAACAGCACCAAAGCAACAACGGATTACCGAATACCAACAAGTTGATGAGAGAAATCGAGAAATCGGTCGATTGATATCGTCGCTAGAACTGGTGCTAAAAGACCCGGAACAACTACAGACTTTGCAACGTCTTATTGAACGGCGCACCGCCTACCAAAAAGCCTATATCGAAACGGTTGAAGTGCTGGAAGAAACCGGTCAGGAAGCCGCGAAGGACTATTTCATTCTGCATATTCAACCGAGCTTGTCAGCTTTACTTAACGAATCCAATGCCCTCTTGCAGCGGGAGCGCGAGAGCGTGCAAAAACTTCAAGCCGAAGCCCAAGCTGATCTTGAACAAACTAGTTTTGCGATTGCGGTGATTTCGTTGGTGGCCGTATTTGTCGCAGCCATTCTGGCCTGGTTGACCACTCGTAGCGTCGCGAGACCGATGGCGATTTTGGAAACCAGCGCTCTGCAAATTGCAGCAGGAAACTATGGCTTTGTCGTGCCGAAGAATAAAACGGAGGAGGTGGAGCGTGTAGGCCAGGCGATTAATACGATGGCCAGCGCAATTGCCACACGCGAAAAAGAAATTGAACAACTCGCCTACTACGATCCAATAACTCATTTACCGAATAGAACGTTGATGCTGCGCGATTTCGGTAAGCAAATGCATATCAATCGCGGTTTACTGCTGATGGATTTAGCGCGACTCAAAACCGTCAATGAGACCTTAGGCTTTGACACGGGTGACGCCATTATTAAAGAAACCGCAAATCGCATTGCTGACGTGCTCCATGCATTGGACACAAATGTCGCACCGTTTTTCGTTAAATTTTCTGGTGGCTCCTTTGTGATCTTATGCGCAGCAAGAGAAAAAGACGCTGTTGAGTATATTAGAAATCATATCGACCAAGCCCTAGCCATGCCAATTCGCTGCACCCATTACACGGTGGATGTTAGCTTGGTGTATGGCATGGCAATTGCCTGCAAAGAACCAGCCACTCTCGTTACGCTGCTGCGGAACGCGGAGGTTGCCTTGTACGCAGCGAAGCGCACCGGCGCTACTAGCGCTTGGTACACCGATGCACAAGAAGCCTCCCGCCTCATTCATCTCAGTTTGCTCTCAGATCTACGTTTGGCCGTGCGCGAATCCGCCTTGCAGCTTTGGCTGCAGCCCAAAGTACGTTTGCAAGATCAAACGACATATGGTTTCGAAGCATTGGTGCGCTGGCAGCACCCTGAGCGCGGGTTCATCTCGCCGGCTGACTTTATTCCTTTTGCGGAGCGCACTGGCTACATCGGCATCATTACCCAATGGATGTTGGAAAGCGCCATCAGCATGCTGGCTTCATGGAAAACTGATCACCCAAAGTTAAGCATTGCTGTCAACGTAAGCACCGTCGATTTACGCGACCCCAATTTCCCGCAGCGCGTAAAGCACTTGTTAGAACAATTTTCCGTTGATCCTAAACTACTTAAATTAGAGATCACCGAAAGCGGCATCATGGAAGATCCAGCCAACGCCATCAAGCTTTTACATTCGATTCGCGACACGGGAATCGGCCTGTCTATCGATGATTTCGGCACTGGCCATTCGTCACTCTCGTACTTACAGCGCTTGCCCGTCGACGAGCTCAAAATTGATCGCAGCTTCGTGATCAACATCAACGACCAACCCGCCACACAACGACTCGTGAAAACCATCATAGAAATGGGCCATGGCTTAGGTTTGCACGTGATTGCAGAAGGCATAGAAACCGAAGCCGAGCGCGACACGATGCGCGCGTTAGGTTGTGATGCAATGCAGGGCTACCTCTCTAGCCGCCCATTGTTTGGTGCGAATTTACAGAATTGGTTGAATAATTTGGCGCGGTAAATTGTTCTGCGTTTTTTCAATCTTTGTAGTTTTGGAGGTCGATTCATTTTGTCGACACACTTAAATGAGAAAAATAATTGTTTGCTTCATTTCTCTCATCATCTTAGCGTTTTGCATACTTGCAGTCCGATGGCACATCGCTGGGGAGAGATTGAATGCCGTTATTCAGAGCAGCGCGAATCCCCAACAACAATATCGTCCTGCTGCGAGAGTTGTTCCATCTTCGAATGAACCAATTCAAATACCCGAAGTTGCGCCTGCTAAATTACCCGATCTAAGTTCTTTGCCGCCACGGAACCTGAAACTTGTGAATGTAGTAGGTGAGTTAAAACGACTCGCTGACGAAGGAAACTACTACGCATCATGTCGACTAGGTTTCGAACTTGGGCGTTGTCAATTTTTAGATGAGGGTCGAAAAAATTTAAGTAAGCTCAAAGTGCAGCTAGAAAAACTACCAGAGGGCAGTGCGGAATGGCATGAGGTAAAGAAAGTCGTTGAAAATGTAGCGGGGACACAAAATCGAAACGAGGCGCTGTGCGAAGGCTTTAAAAACGAAGAACATCTCGAAGCATGGCAGTATATTTTTCGAGCAGCATTGGCGGGTCACACGCAATCTCAGGTTGTTTTCGCTATTTCTCCACTTTGGGATCCTGAAGATTTGAATGACAATCTTGATGCGCTTCGTGCTTTCCTCACATATCGGCTCGAATTTTTGGAAAGTGCGGCGAACAAAGGAGATGAGCGCGCTTTGCTGAATATCATCAGGGAAAATTCAGGCGAATCGCTACTTCCGCGCCTCAATATTTCGAATTTTGGAGGCAAGCCAGATTTTGAAAAAGCGGCTTTCTACGCCTATGCTTATTTGCAAATATCACGATCAAACCCACAAGCGACAAATTTCGGAAATCGCTCTTTGCGTAAGGCCAGTCAAGTACTAACGTCGCAACAACTGGCTACGGCAAAATCGAGAGCGGAAAAACTTGCTGCGACATGGAGTGCAAGAAAAGTAAATAGCGCGGTTCCTAATCAAGAAGAGACCGGTGGCGATATTGATGGCTCATGCTATATACAGAATTGATTTTTCATTCGAAAATCCAGAATATATACTGATAAAAAATATACACTAACAAGTATTTTCATGAAATGCTTATATTTAAGGCGGTAAAAGCCGATAAAAATAAAAAAATTAGGGAGTATGCTGGTTTGCATCTAAAGCAAGCGAAACGTTTAAGCTCAATATCTGTGTGCCTCCGCAAACTTCAAACCTTACTTAAGTATTGGCAACCGTCATCGTTTCATACGCAATTTCAATCTGCTCAATGGCAACTTCATTGCCGTCGGCTTTGAGGTCGGTACCAGTGATTTTTGTGGGCCATGCGTTAGTAAGTGTCCACGCCATCGCAGGCTTGCCTTTTTCGTCTAACAAGCTGATGGTGATGGGAACTCGTTTTATCTCGTTCATTTTAATGTCGTCAATCAAGCCCCATAAATGATCGTCGCTTGATGCAATGCCGCGTTTCAGTGTGACATTGCCGATTTTTCTGAGTCCTGGCATACGAGTAGTGGAAAATACGGGACTGTCTGTATGCCGATATTCAACGACTTTTGTCTCGGTGTCTAAGCCACTGACCTCTTGAAACGACATGAGAATGCCATTCCAATTGACTTCAAAATAAAACTTGGGCAAGGGCCAGATTGTGTTTGTTTGTTCTGCGTTATTGGCGGCCATCATGTACCTTCATTCGGAAAGAAAAAAAACTGTTCAACACGTGAATTTCTTGACGCCTAAATCGTTACTAGGATTTTTGTTGCTGCTGTTGGAAAGTGATTTCTATGAATTCTGCCGGTCGTGTGAGGGCGACTAAGACGGTGATTCTTAGCAAGCCTTCCTGAAGATCTTCGGCGGTCATGGTTTCATGTAATCCAATTTGCACAGCAAATGCATCGTCTGGTCGACTGCCTGCTAAGCCACCACGTCGCCAGATCCCGAGCAAGAAATTGTGCACCATGCTTTTCATGCTGACCCAAGTGTTCGCCGCATTGGGCTCAAAAATATAGGCTTTGCACGCTAGACGCAGCGACTCTTCTATCATGATTATGGTTCGTCGCACATTGATGTAGCGCCAGTCGAGGCTGTTGCCATCTAAAGTGCGCGCACCCCACACCAGCGTGCCTTCGCCGATGAAACTGCGAATGGCATTCACAGATTTGCCCGTTGTCGCGACGTTGAGGTCTTCCTGCTCTTCCTGTGTGAGATTGACAGCAGGTGAAACCACAGCATTCAAACTAACATTGGCGGGCGCCTTCCAAACGCCGCGTGATTGATCAACGGCCGTATAAACGCCTGCCATGGCGGCGCTAGGCGGGAGCAGATTTAATTGTTGTTTGACGAGTTTGAACAGAGTGGCATAGCGGGGACTCAGCAACATGAGCGATTGCTGTACTTCATGAATTCGATGGCGAAATGCGTGATCCACTGAGTTAGCGTCCGCCGTTGCATGTCCTGGCGTGGCTCTGTATTGCGCCGCAAAGTCATCAAAACTTTGGCCAATTGCATTGACGATTTTTTCAACTTCTGCGACGTTTTTGTCTGCACATGCATCTTCAGTGACGAGCGCTTTTAGCAGGCTTTGTGAAATGGCATCAGTAAAAACGGTGTAATCCAGCTCATCGTCCTGCACCACGCTTGTGTTCACCCAAGGATAGTACGCAGCACCAAAATTGAGAAAGTTGATGCCTAAAGCGTTGCGAAACGCGGTCACACAATCGCCTGCTGTCTCTGCGCGGGATCGATAGCCGTTATGGATATCCAGAATAGCGAAGCGGTTTTTCATTTCATAGCCGCAGTGCGCAAGCATGTGTTGTTGTACGACGATGCAACTTGCGAAATCGAGATGCATGGCATCGGGAACGACAAGCAGCGTCGGTTCTTGTTCACGCTTTAAGGTGTCAATGCCAGCTTGCATTTTTGTGGCAGAGATGCCATTGATTTGGGCTTCGGCAAACGTACCAATTGAGACCACATAGCATGCACCACCGCCATTTTGAAAGAACAGGCGCATGCTTTGATGCAGCAAGAACAGTCCACCCGTTTGTTCAACGCTCAAGGTACCGGCCGTATTCTTGATGGCAAATTCAAACTTGGGCGTGACACCAAAGCATTCGACGAATTCGCCCATTGAAGTGATGCGCCATGGCTTATTCAAAAGCGAGTTGTTCTGATGTGCAGCCTTTTGCGTATAGCCAATAAAAGCGGGTATCGCGGTTGCGACTTCAACCACAGAATTCGGAAAAGCATTGATTTCCTGGATGAGCACGCCGGGCGTTTTGAATTCCATTGGGCTTACTCCGTTGAAAGTGTCGGTCGCGAAAGGCTGAAACTGGCTGGCAGCGTTGCATTGATTGCTTAAACGTGTTTAGTTAGCAAGTATGCGTTTAACTGACAAAATCTGGGGTTAAATTTTTGTTGTTTAAGATTTTTATATACTCCAATTAGTATTATTTTTATCTGCTTTAAATACAGGCGCAATTGGCAATAAAAATAACAAATAATGGGGAGTATGTGTAAAGCGGTCGACTTCCATCCCCATCCGACGGGAGGCTTTCTTGACAATGCGAGACGAGCTTCTACTACTCAAGTTAAATGTCAGAAATCATGCGCATTTTGATTTGAAAAGCCATCAAGCAAAGTGACCAAACTTTGTTCGGTATCAACTTCTTAAAAATTCAATGAAATCTTCTCCGCTCTGTGGTTATCTAAACTCGTATTTGGGGGTGCTGGCGTGCTAGAATCCAAGGTTTCGCGCAGAAGAAAATATTCTCAAGGTGACAACTTTCACCAGTGTTAATAAAAACAAGTTTTGCGCTTAATTTTGCTTAGCGTAATGGAGTGCTTCTTAACAGTGAAGCACGCCGCGGAACTAAGGAATTAATTATTTTAACCACGCTTTATCTCTGTCAGACCGCCAATGGATCAGTTCGCTAAAGAAACACTCCCGATTTCCCTCGAAGAAGAAATGCGCAAAAGCTACCTCGATTACGCGATGAGCGTGATTGTTGGGCGGGCCTTACCTGATGTGCGCGATGGGTTGAAGCCCGTGCATCGCCGTGTGTTGTTCGCTATGCATGAAATGAACAACGTGTATAACCGCCCGTTCGTTAAGTGCGCGCGTGTGGTCGGTGAAACCATGGGTAAGTATCACCCACATGGTGACGCTTCTATTTACGACACCTTGGTGCGTATGGCGCAGGATTTTTCCTTGCGTTACACATTGGTGGACGGACAGGGTAACTTCGGTTCCGTAGACGGCGATAATGCAGCGGCGATGCGGTATACCGAATGTCGTTTGGATAAAATCGCGAACGAAATATTGGCGGATATTGAAAAAGAGACCGTTGATTTTGTGCCCAATTACGATGGCAAGGAAAAAGAACCTTCTGTCTTGCCGACCCGCATTCCTAACCTGTTGATCAACGGTGCTTCAGGGATTGCCGTTGGTATGGCGACGAATATTCCGCCACACAATATTACTGAAGTCATTACGGGCGCTTTGCACGTGCTGCGCAACCAAGATTGCACGATTGATGAGTTAATCGAAATCGTTCCCGCACCAGATTTCCCAACCGGCGGCATTATTTACGGGGTGTCAGGCGTGCGCGACGGCTACCGCACAGGGCGTGGCCGCGTGGTGATGCGGGCAAAGACACATTTTGAAGAGTTTGGTAAAGAAGGGCGCACCGCCATCATCGTTGATGAGTTGCCTTACCAAGTGAATAAAAAGTCTTTGCTAGAACGCATTGCTGAAAACGTACGCGATAAGAAGCTCGATGGTATTTCGGATATTCGTGATGAATCCGACAAATCAGGCATGCGCGTGGTGATTGAATTGAAGCGCGGCGAAGTACCTGAAGTGGTGTTAAATAATTTGTACAAGCAAACGCAATTGCAAGACACGTTTGGTATGAACATGGTTGCGCTGGTAAATGGGCAGCCGAAGCTATTGAACTTGAAGCAAATGTTGGAATGCTTCTTGTCACACCGCCGCGAAGTGGTCACGCGCCGCACAGTGTTTGAATTGCGCAAGGCGCGCGAACGTGGACATGTGTTGGAAGGTTTGGCGGTAGCGTTGGCAAATATTGACGACTTCATTGCCATAATCAAAGCAGCACCGACGCCGCCGATCGCGAAGCAAGAGTTGATGACCCGCGCATGGGATAGTTCCATGGTGCGTGAGATGTTGACGCGTACTGCGGCCGATAATCCAGGCGGTATCGCCGCCTTCCGCCCAGAAAATCTGCCTAAGCATTACGGCATTCAGCAAGATGGTTTATACAAGCTTTCTGACGACCAAGCGCAAGAAATTTTGCAAATGCGCTTGCAACGTTTGACTGGTTTAGAGCAAGACAAGATCGTTAACGAATACAAAGATGTGATGGCAGAAATTGCCGACTTATTAGATATTTTGTCCAAGCCAGAACGCGTCACCGTCATCATTACCGACGAATTGACTGCTTGCATGAACGAGTATGGTGCGGGTAATAAAGATGTGCGTCGTTCCGAAATTACTTTGAATGCCACTGACCTTGAAACTGAGGATTTGATCACGCCATTAGATATGGTGGTCACGCTATCGCACACGGGTTATATGAAATCGCAACCGGTGTCTGAGTATCGCGCGCAAAAACGCGGTGGACGTGGCAAACAAGCGATGGCGACCAAAGAAGACGATTGGATTGAGCAGCTTTTCGTGGCCAACACGCACGACTACATTTTGTGCTTTAGCAACCGTGGCCGCATGTATTGGCTCAAAGTGTGGGAAGTGCCGCAAGGCTCGCGCAACTCGCGTGGTAAGCCGATTGTAAATATGTTCCCGCTGCAAGACGGCGAAAAAATTACCGTGGTCTTGCCTTTGTCTGGCGACAATCGCACCTTCCCTGAAGATCATTACGTGTTCATGGCAACTAGCTTGGGCACAGTCAAAAAGACGCCGCTGACTGATTTTAGTAATCCACGTAAAGCAGGCATTATCGCTGTTGATTTGGATGACGGCGATTTCTTAATTGGTGCCGCGCTCACAGATGGTAAGCATGATGTGATGTTGTTCTCCGACTCAGGCAAGGCGGTACGTTTTGACGAGAATGACGTGCGTCCTATGGGCCGTACTGCACGCGGTGTGCGTGGTATGAATCTGGAAGAAACGCAGCAAGTGATCGCTTTGTTAGTCGCCGAAAACGAACAACAATCGGTACTCACCGCGACTGAGAATGGCTACGGTAAGCGCACGCCGATTGGCGAGTACACACGTCATGGCCGTGGTACCAAGGGCATGATCGCGATTCAAACTTCTGAGCGCAATGGCAAAGTGGTTGCTGCAACTTTGGTTGATACGCAAGACGAGATTATGCTCATCACCACGGGTGGTGTGTTGATTCGCACGCGCGTTGCAGAGATCCGTGAAATGGGTCGTGCAACGCAGGGCGTTACCTTGATCGCGGTAGAGGATGGCACCAAGCTCTCAGGCTTACAGCGTATCGTTGAAACTGATGTCGATGAGCCAGGCGCCGATATCGAAGCAACTAGTGAAGTTTCTAACGAAGCTGGTACGGAAAGTGACGCGCCTTCAGCGGAATAGCCTTCATGACGACGATTTATAATTTCTCAGCAGGTCCAGCAGTTTTACCGAAAGAGGTGTTGCAACAAGCCGCTGCGGAAATGCTGGATTGGCAAGGCAGTGGCATGTCGGTGATGGAAATGAGCCATCGAGGGCCAGAGTTTATGTCAATCATTGCGGCCGCGCAGGCAGATTTGCGTGAGCTGTTGGCTGTGCCTGAGAATTATAAAATCCTGTTTCTGCAAGGCGGCGGCTTGGGCGAAAACGCCATCGTGCCGATGAATTTAATGGGCCGTTTACCGCAACCAGCAACCGCCGATTTCATACACACCGGCTCTTGGACGGCGAAATCAATCAAAGAAGCGCAAAAATACGGCAACGTGCACATTGCCGCATCAGCCGAACAAAATGGCTACACCGCAGTGCCTGCGCGCGCGAGTTGGCAGTTGTCGCAGAATCCCGCTTACGTGCACCTGTGCACCAATGAAACCATCGATGGTGTGGAGTATCAATTCGCGCCTGACGTGAAAGCGGAAACCAACGATGCGCCCATTGTTGCGGACATGTCTTCCCATATTTTGTCGCGCGTGATTGATGTCTCAAAATATGGCGTCATCTTCGCTGGTGCGCAAAAAAACATTGGACCCGCGGGCTTAACCATCGTCATCGTGCGAGAAGATCTGTTGGGCCATGCGCTACCGATCTGCCCATCGGCATTCAATTGGAAAATCGTTGCCGAGAACGATTCTATGTACAACACGCCGCCCACCTATGCGATTTATATTGCGGGCTTGGTGTTTCAATGGTTAAAGCGCCAAGGCGGTGTGGCGGCCATGGAAACAAAAAATATCGCCAAATCGCGCTTGCTTTACGACTATTTGGATAGCTCTGATTTTTATCTCAACAAGGTCGCGCATGATTGCCGCTCACGCATGAATGTGCCTTTTTTCTTGAGGAATGAAAGCTTGAATGCGGCTTTTTTAGCCGAGGCCAAAGCGCATCATTTGCTGCAAGTGAAGGGTCATAAATCTGTTGGTGGCATGCGTGCCTCCATCTATAACGCAATGCCTATCGAAGGCGTACAAGCCTTGGTGAGTTTTATGCGCGCTTTTGCGGACAAGCATCAATCTTAGAAATGTAGTAGTGGTTGTTTCACTGTTCGGGCGCGGTAAAGTTGCGCACCGATTCAAACTGTTAGCCCCAAACCCGTGGCAATCCCACGATGATAAGCTGGCGCGCTAACTAACTAAGGAAGCTCAGATTAAGTTACTGCGCGACCAAATTTTGAACCTGCGATGCTCGCTGTACAGTCGTACAGGTGCGCTTCTCGATTCAAACTTTGACCGCTCGCTACACTTAATCAGAGCTTCCCTAAGCCAAAAGCTTGGTGTCCCAATATGTAGAGATTTTATCGCCGTGTAACCAGCGAGTAAGTGACGCGGAATAAGCATAGATGCGCAAAATTCTGCTCGTCATCGTTCGAATCCTGCGCTGGTTCATGGTAGATTCAGTATCACAACAAAAAAAGTTTTAACAAGTTCGTGCCACAGAGGCGCGTATAAGGAACGCCCCGATTTACGGGATCAATCGACAACGAATTGAAGTGAAATGAAGGTGAAACGATGAGCGACGAAAAATTAGCTCAGTTGCGACAGCAAATTGACCAGATAGACGCGCAAATTTTAGATCTGCTGAATCAGCGTGCGCGCGTCGCGCAAGAAGTTGGGCATGTTAAAGCCGAAACCAATGCGCCGGTGTTTCGTCCAGAGCGCGAAGCGCAAGTGTTGCGCAATATGGCCGAAAGTAATCCTGGCCCCTTAGATAGCAATAATGTGCAATTAATCTTTCGCGAAGTGATGTCGGCCTGCCGCGCGCTGGAACGGCGGGTCGTGGTGGCATTTCTTGGCCCGGTCGGCACCTTTAGTGAACAAGCCGTGTACAAGCAGTTTGGCCATGCAATTGAAGCCATGCCCTGCGTGTCGATAGACGAAGTATTTCGCGCCACCGAGGCGGGCACAGCGGATTTTGGCGTAGTGCCGATTGAAAATTCGTCTGAAGGGGCAATTAACCGAACGCTTGATTTGCTACTGCAAACAAGTTTGGCGATTAGTGGTGAAGTGGCGATCCCCGTGCAGCACAGCCTGATGAGTAAGGCGGGAAACATGGAAGGTGTGACGCGCATTTGCGCTCATTCGCAAGCGCTCGCGCAATGTCAGGCGTGGCTTAACCAGCATTTTCCGCATGTCGAGCGGCAGGCGGTCGCCTCAAATGCCGAAGCGGCGCGCATGGCCAGCCAAGATTACAGCATCGCCGCCATTGCGAGTGAAATCGCCGGTCAGCAATACACCTTGGGTATCGTGAGCGCACATATCCAAGATGATCCACATAATCGCACGCGCTTTGCCGTGGTTGGGCGCTTGCACACCAACCCCAGTGGAAAAGATCAAACCTCGCTGGTATTGGCGGTGCCCAATAAGGCAGGGGCGCTGTATGACTTGTTGGCACCTCTCTCCACGCACAGTGTCTCTATGACGCGCTTTGAATCACGCCCAGCACGCACAGGTAACTGGGAATACTATTTTTATGTGGATGTCGAAGGGCACATCATGGAACCGAAAGTCGCTGCGGCCATGGCGGAACTCAATGACAGCGCGGCATTTTTTAAAATACTGGGCTCTTATCCGTGTACCGTCTAAGTTGAGCGTCATTAAGAAAAGCGCATTTCATGCAAATATATATTCCTCGAATTCTGCTGATTGGTGTGGGTCTGATTGGTGGTTCCTTTGCCCTTGCAATGAAAAAGCAAGCAGCAGCGGGGCACATTGTTGGCGTCGATAGAGAGCAAGCAGCCTTAAAGCGTGCGCTTGAGTTGGGAATTATTGATGAAATTGCCGTCAATTTTGCTGCGGCCGTGCGTGACGCCGACCTCATTGTGGTGGCTGCGCCGGTAGCGCAAACTGCCGCAATTTTCACCTCAATTTTGCCGCACTTGCATGAAAAGACAGTGATTACCGATGTGGGCAGTACCAAAGTCGATGTGGTGGCCGCGGCGCGAAAAGTATTAGGTGCAAAGAGCGCGCAATTTGTACCAGCACACCCCATCGCTGGGCGTGAGATGAACGGTCCAGATGCCGCTTTAAGCACACTGCTTATCGGAAAAAATGTGGTGGTCACCAAGCTCGCAGAAAATAGCAGTGTGGCCGTTGCTTGCGTTGAAGCAGCCTGGCGCGCTTGCGGTGCGCAACTCCACTTTTTAACGCCCGAAGAGCACGACAGCGTGTTCGCATCGGTCAGCCATTTGCCGCATTTATTAGCGTATGCGCTGGTCGCAGATATTGCACAAAAGCCTCATGCAGCGCGTCTTTTTCAGTACGCAGCAAGTGGCTTTCGCGATTTCACGCGCATTGCGGGTTCGTCACCTGAAATGTGGCGCGATATTACCTTGGCAAACCGCGATGCGCTGTTAATTGAATTAGATTCGTACACAGCGCAACTGAGTCAATTGCGCCAATGTATACTTGACGACAACGCGCCCGCAATCGAGTCAATTTATCGCATAGCGCAAAATGCACGACACGACTGGATTAGCGCAATCGAACGTGCTGAGAAGCCGGGTACGACGGGCGGTGATTGAGCTGATTTTCGCTCAACACGCGACAAACTTCGACCGCAATTTTTTATCGTTTGTGGCAACACAAATTAATTTTTAAGTTTTTATGAATTTATCATCCTCAAAGTATCCCGCATTCATTGATCTGGCTGTCGCAAAGGGTGCCGCTGGCGTAGTGCGTTTGCCGGGCTCAAAAAGTATCTCCAACCGCACACTGTTGCTAGCCGCCTTGGCCTCAGGCGTGACGGAAATTAAGGATTTGCTCGCCTCGGATGATACTGACGTAATGCTCAACGCCTTACGCGCATTGGGCGTGAACTGGACGCAAGTCGATAAAGGCCAAGATTTTATTGTGCATGGCGCTGCTGGTATTTTCCCCAACCGCAAGGCAGATCTCTTTATGGGTAATGCTGGTACGGCAATTCGTCCCTTGGTCGCGGCCTTGGCGGTGTTGGGCGGCGATTACAACGTACATGGCGTACCTCGCATGCATGAAAGGCCGATCGGCGATTTGGTTGACGCCTTAAATCTAGCGGGTGCGAAAATCGACTACACGGGCAATAAAGGCTTTCCCCCTTTGCACATTCTCCAAGGTGCATTGAATGCAAAAAAACTGCAGGTAAAAGGTAACGTATCGAGCCAGTTTTTAACTGCATTGTTGATGGCTGCGCCGTTGATGAATCGGACGGGCGATGTCCATATTGAAGTGATAGGCGAGTTAATTTCAAAGCCCTACATCGAAATCACACTCAATCTGATGCAGCGCTTTGGTGTTCAAGTAGAGCGCGATGAATGGCAGCGCTTTACGATTCGGGCGGGGCAAGCGTATGTCTCACCAAAGCAAATACACGTGGAGGGCGATGCCTCATCTGCCTCGTATTTCTTAGCGGCGGGCGCCATTGCGGGTGGACCAGTGCGGGTGGAAGGTGTGGGCAGCCAGAGCATTCAAGGTGATGTGCGTTTCGCCGATGCCTTGGAAAAAATGGGCGCAACGATAACACGCGGCGACAATTGGTTAGAAGCAAGCTCGAATGGTCCGCTGCACGCCATCGACATGGATTTCAACCATATTCCCGATGCCGCCATGACAATCGCGATGGCAGCCTTGCATGCGAATGGCACCACGGTGCTGCGTAATATCGCAAGTTGGCGAGTCAAGGAAACTGATCGCTTGTCAGCAATGGCAACGGAGTTACGCAAATTGGGAGCAATCATTGAAGAAGGCGCTGATTACATGAGCGTGACGCCGCCTACCCAGCTTAGTGCTGCCAGCATTGCGACTTATGATGATCACCGCATGGCGATGTGTTTTTCGCTGGCCAGTTTGAGTAGCCCTTTGCGACAAGGCGCCCTTGTGCGTATCGAAGATCCACACTGCGTTGCGAAGACGTTTCCAGATTATTTTGGTGTGTTTGCCGGCATCCAACGATTTTAAGATGGCTGCTCTTAGTCAAAACAATATAAAATTTATATACTACCAACTGTATAAATCAGATGCGCATATTGGCTATGCGGAAGAAGACAATTTTTTGTCATACTCCCTAAAAAATGAATAAACCTGTTCCAGTGATTAGTATTGATGGCCCGACCGCATCGGGCAAGGGCACTGTCGCACAACGCGTGGCGAATCGCTTGGGATTTCACTATTTGGACTCTGGCGCACTGTATCGTTTAACGGCTTTGGCAGCGCAGCGACAACACATTGCGCTTATTGATGAAGTCAAACTCGCCAACGTGGCGCTTCAGTTGCAATGTCAATTTAAAAACGGGCATATTTTGCTGAATGGCGAAGATGTGAGTCATGACTTAAGAGCGGAGGAAGTGGGTGTTGCCGCATCTAAAATTGCCGTATTGCCAAGTCTGCGCAAAGCATTGGTTAATCTGCAATTGTCGTTTCGAGAAGCCCCAGGCTTAGTTGCAGATGGGCGCGACATGGGAACGGTCATTTTTCCTGATGCGAAGCAGAAAGTGTATTTAACGGCAAGTGTCGAGGCGCGTGCAAATAGACGCTATAAGCAATTGATTGAAAAGGGTTTTTCTGCTAACATGGAAGACTTGGTAAAGGATTTGGCAGAGCGCGATCTCCGCGATACAACGCGAGCAACCGCTCCACTACTCCCTGCACCCGGGGCATACATTTTGGATACGTCTGAAATGACCGTCGATCAAGCGGTGCAAGTCATTCTTGATCTGTACGCAAATGCCAGCAAGCTTTCAATTTAAATTGAGCTGCCGCACAAATTATTGAGTGTGTGTAGCAATGATCTAAATTGTTTTTGGTCCCGAATTGGTGCAAAGCCAAAACGGGGTTGTTTAACCTAACCCGGTTCATAGTCCCTTTGTGCTATGCCGGCTAACTCGTAAATACTATGTCTACTGTTTTCATGAATCAAGATTTCGCAACCGGCGCAGATAGCTTCGCAGCTTTATTCGAAGAATCATTGTCACGTCAGGATATGCGTTCCGGTGAGGTGATTTCTGCTGAAGTCGTTCGTATCGACCACAACTTTGTGATCGTGAACGCAGGCCTCAAATCTGAAGCCTTTATCCCTGTTGAAGAATTTAAAAACGACCAAGGCGAATTAGAAGTCAATATTGGTGACTTCGTTTCCGTAGCGATTGACTCGCTGGAAAACGGCTTTGGCGATACGATTTTGTCGCGCGACAAAGCAAAACGCTTGGCCTCATGGTTGGCGTTGGAAAAAGCGTTGGAATCCGGCGAAATGGTGGTTGGTACCGTGAATGGCAAAGTCAAAGGCGGCTTGACCGTATTGACTAACGGCATTCGCGCTTTCTTGCCAGGTTCTTTGGTTGACACACGTCCGGTGAAAGATACAACACCGTACGAAGGCAAGACTATGGAATTCAAGGTCATCAAGCTCGATCGCAAGCGCAATAACGTTGTGTTGTCACGTCGTGCAGTCGTCGAAGCGTCGATGGGCGAAGAGCGTCAGAAACTGATGGAAAACCTGAAAGAAGGTACTGTCGTTACTGGTTTGGTTAAAAATATCACTGACTACGGCGCGTTCGTTGATTTGGGCGGCATCGATGGCTTGTTGCACATCACCGATTTGGCATGGCGTCGTGTACGTCATCCGTCTGAAGTGTTGACGGTTGGCCAAGAAATCACTGCAAAAATCCTCAAGTTTGATCAAGAAAAGAACCGTGTTTCACTCGGCGTGAAACAGTTGGGCGATGATCCTTGGACTGGTTTGGCACGTCGTTATCCAGCGAACACACGTTTGTTCGGTAAAGTAACGAATCTGACTGACTACGGCGCGTTCGTTGAAGTCGAGCAAGGTATCGAAGGTTTGGTTCACGTTTCAGAAATGGATTGGACTAACAAGAACGTGGCACCAAACAAAGTGGTTCAATTGGGCGACGAAGTTGAAGTCATGGTCTTGGAAATCGACGAAGAGCGTCGTCGTATCAGCCTCGGCATGAAGCAATGCAAAGCGAACCCATGGGACGACTTCGCGATTAACTTTAAGAAGGGCGATAAAGTCCGTGGTGCCATCAAATCGATCACTGATTTCGGCGTGTTTATCGGCTTGACAGGCAACATCGACGGCTTGGTACATTTGTCTGATTTGTCTTGGAACGAAACTGGCGAAGAAGCAGTTCGTCGCTTCAAGAAAGGTGATGAACTAGAAGCTATCGTGTTGGCAATCGACGTTGAGCGCGAGCGCGTTTCTTTGGGCGTTAAGCAATTAGAAGGCGATCCATTCAATAACTATTGCGCAATGAATGACAAAGGCGCAACAGTCACTGGTACAGTGAAATCCGTTGAAGCAAAAGGCGCTGTTATTCAATTGGCTGACGAAGTTGAAGGCTATTTGCGTGCTTCAGAAATCTCCCGCGATCGCGTGGAAGATGCTGGCACACACTTGAAGGTTGGCGACACCGTTGAAGCCTTGGTATTGAATGTTGATCGTAAAGCACGTGGTATTCAGTTGTCGATCAAAGCAAAAGATACTGCTGAAACAGCAGAAGCAATGCAAAAAATGTCGTCTGACTCGAATGCCGCATCGGGCACGACAAGTTTGGGCGCATTGTTAAAAGCTAAGCTTGATAACAAGAACTAAGCACAAACCAAGTCATTGAGATTTTATTTATGACGAAGTCTGAGCTGATTGCTCGTTTGGCCGAGCGATATCCACAACTGGTTGCAAAAGATGTGGATATCGCGGTTAAAACGATCTTAGATGCGATGTCCGATGCGTTGGCTACAGGTCAACGGATTGAGATTCGCGGCTTTGGAAGTTTTTCTCTAAACAGTCGGCCTCCACGGATTGGTCGCAACCCCAAGTCGGGCGATAAAGTGATGGTGCCAGAAAAGCGTGTACCCCATTTCAAGCCAGGCAAAGAATTGCGCGAAAGAGTGGACGCAATGGTGGGGCAACCCATTATTGACGATTAAAACCAATTTCTGAGACGGATATTTTCGTACAGAGTTAAAACGGCATACCGGTTTTCCGATATGCCGTTTTTTTTCACGTACAATTTGCACATGCCTTTACGCAAACTACTTTGCAAAAAAATTTGCTCGAAAGATTTATGAAACTCATCTTAAGAATTTTCGCTCTTTTATTGTTTATCGCTTTCTTCGGCTTTGCGTTAAAGAACGATCAAATTGTCACCTTGTATTATTTCTTCGGCTACGCCCAAACCGCGCCCTTGGTCATTATGTTGTTGGCCTTTTTCTTGGCGGGTGCGGTTCTGGGTGTACTGGCGATGGTGCCAATGGTGTTTAAGCAAAGACGAGCTGTCTCAGCGCACAAAAAGACCATTGCGCAAATTGAAGCGGAACGTATGGCCGTCAAACAAGCAGCAACACAACCACCACCAACTGACAACATCAGTGCAACCTAATAAGAATTAACCGAGAAAATATGGAATTCGAAATTTGGTGGTTACTCAGTATTCCACTGTTTTTTTCACTTGGCTGGATAGCCGCGCGAGTGGATATACGTCAGCTTTTATCTGAATCCAGAAGCTTACCTAACGGCTATTTCAAAGGTCTTAATTTTTTACTGAATGATCAACACGATAAAGCGATTGACGCATTTATTGACATCGTGCGGCTTGATCCTGAGGCCGTAGAACTGTATTTCGCTTTAGGTAATTTGTTTCGTCGTCGCGGTGAAACAGAGCGCGCAATTCGGGTGCATCAAAATTTGCTCTCAAGACCGGATTTGCCAAGTGAGCAGCAAACCCAAGCAATGTTCGAATTAGGCCAAGATTATCTTAAAGCTGGCCTGTTAGATCGTGCTGAAGAAACGTTTAATCAGCTCGTTGCTTCGCCTTACGCCATGCAAGCGCGTCGTGCCTTACTCGAAATTTATCAGCGTGAAAAGGAGTGGAGCCGCGCGATTGACGCAGCTAATGCCTTGCAAGAGTCTGGCGCCGGCGGCAGGCAAAAAGAAATTGCACAGTTTTACTGCGAGTTAGCGCAGGATGAATTAGTGCACACACACCCCGAAGCCGCCCTTTCTTTGTTGGAAAAAGCAGACGCGACCGATCGACATAATGTGCGGGCAGCGATACTAAGTGGCGACGTGCATCTGTCAAAAGGTGATATTGATAAAGCCATATTTGCATGGCGCCGAGTCGAGCAACAAAGCGTGCCGCACGTTTCTTTGGTGGCACAACGTTTGATGGATGCGTACCGCAAGCTTGAGCGTCCGCAAGAAGGGCTTAATCTGCTAAAAGGTTATCTCGCCGAAGCGCCCTCGATCGATTTACTTGAGGTGGTGTTTAAAGCCACCGTTGAGCTTGATTCGGTTGAAGCCGCAAACCAGTTAGTGATCGCCGAGCTTCGACGTACGCCAACCTTACTCGGTTTAGATAAATTATTAGACGCGCGTTTATTAGCCGCACCGCCTGAGATTCGACCAGAACTCTCGGTGGTAAAAAATCTTGTGCATGGGTACGCGCAAAAACTAGCGCGCTACCAATGTTCTCATTGCGGTTTCAAAGCGCGGCAGTTTTACTGGCAATGTCCCGGATGTAGTCGCTGGGAGACCTACCCTCCAAGACGGACGGAGGAGTTGAACGTGATGAATTAAGGAAGCTCTGATTAAGTCACGGCGCGACCAAATTTTGTATCTGCGACGCCGGCTACCGCGCCCACTGCACAATCGTACAGGTGCGCATCTCGATTCAAACCCAGATTTTCCATTAGGCGCGCTTACGGCGCTATTTGCGAGCTGGTGGCGCATTTTCGGTCATTTTCGCTGCTCTTCGTTGCCAATAGCTGGCTATTGGTGCCTCATTCGCAACGAAACCGGCTCGAAAAGTGCATCCACCATCGTCGCAAATCCTAATGGAATATCTGGGTTAAACTTTGGCCGCTCGCTATACTTAATCGGAGTTTTCGTTAAGTGATTCGTCGCTAAATCGCTTCAGGAGAATTGTTTTCAACGCCCCTCTTGTTTAGCATTGGCGTAAGGCTAAAAGATCAATCAAACCAAATGAAAATTAGACGATGAAAATAACCATTGTAGGTACAGGCTATGTAGGGCTGGTTACTGGCGCATGTCTTGCAGAACTTGGCAATAAAGTATTCTGTCTCGATCTTGATCAGAAGAAAATTGACATCCTTAATAACGGCGGTATGCCAATTCATGAACCAGGCTTGACTGATTTGGTCAGCCGAAATCGTGCAGCAGGGCGTTTGGTTTTTTCGACTGACGTTGCTGCCAGCGTCGAACATGGTGATATTCAGTTTATTGCTGTTGGCACGCCACCAGATGAAGACGGCTCGGCTGATCTACAGTACGTCTTAGCAGCGGCACGCAACATCGGCAAGTATATGCAGTCATTCAAAGTGATTGTGGACAAATCGACCGTGCCAGTTGGCACAGCAGAAAGAGTGGCGGCGGTCGTCAATGAAGAACTTGCGCAGCGCCAAAATACCAGCCAATTCTCAGTCGTATCTAACCCAGAATTTTTAAAAGAGGGCGCAGCGGTCGATGACTTTATGCGCCCCGATCGTATCGTTGTTGGTTGCGATCATTCGCCTTTGGGTGAGAAAGCACGCATATTGATGGTGCGCTTGTACGAAACATTTAGTCGGGATCGTGAATGCTTGCACTGGATGGATGTGCGGTCAGCCGAGTTCACTAAATACGCAGCCAACGCGATGCTGGCAACGCGAATTTCGTTTATGAACGAGTTGTCAAATTTGGCCGACCGCTTGCATGTTGATATTGAAGCCGTGCGTAAAGGCATGGGATCGGATCCACGCATCGGTCCTAGTTTTTTATATGCTGGATGTGGCTACGGCGGTTCTTGCTTCCCGAAAGATGTACAAGCTCTGGAAAAAACTGCGCAAGAAAACGGACAACAATTACACATTCTTCATGCTGTGGAATCGGTTAACGACGCGCAAAAAAAGGTACTTGGTCAAAAAATATTGCAACATTTTGGTAGCGATCTTAGCGGTAAACAATTTGCAGTTTGGGGCTTAGCCTTCAAGCCAGATACGGATGACATGCGCGCGGCGTCATCGCGTGTGCTGATCAATGATTTGCTTTCTCATGGCGCATCGCTGACGCTGTTCGATCCTGTTGCCATGGAAGAATCGCGACGAGTTTTGGCGATCGATTTTAATGATAGACCAGAGTTATTGAAAAAAATCGTTTATGCGGATAGCGCGATGGAAGCGCTCCAGAATGCCGATGCCTTAGTGATCGTCACCGAATGGAAAGTCTTCCGTAGCCCTGATTTTGATCAACTTAAAGCAAGTTTGAAGCGTCCTGTCATCTTCGATGGACGCAATCTTTATGAACCGTCGTTGATGAAAGAATTGGATATCGATTACCACTGCATAGGGCGTGCAGCATTGAAACAAAACCAAGTATGAAAACACCAGAGAAAAAATTGCTGATTGTGGGTGATGTGATGTTGGATCGTTATTGGTTCGGCGAGGTGGCTCGCATCTCGCCCGAAGCGCCTGTGCCGATTGTTCGTGTCGAAAAACGTGAAGAGCGTTTGGGCGGGGCAGCTAACGTGGCGCGCAACGTTGCGGCGCTTGGTTCGCCAGTCGGGATACTCGGTGTCATTGGTAACGATGAAGCGGGCGATATTGTCGAAGGTTTGCTAGAGAAATCAACGATTCAGAATTATCTGAAACGAGATGCGGAAATTTCGACCATTATCAAACTCCGCGTGATTGGTCGCCAGCAGCAGCTTATTCGTATCGACTTCGAGGAGAGGCCTTCAAACCACGTTTTGCAAGATAAATTAGCCCGCTTCCATGCCCTAATTGACGAGGTTGATCTATTGGTGTTTTCTGATTACGCAAAAGGAAGCTTGGTCAATGTTGCAGAAATGATTGCAGTTGCACGAGCAAAGGGAAAGACAGTTCTTGTTGATCCTAAGGGAAGTGATTTTTCTCGTTATGCGGGCGCGCATCTACTGACTCCAAATAAATCAGAATTACGGCAAATTATTGGGGACTGGGATAGCGAGTCTGATCTGGCAACGCGAGTGCAAGATTTGCGCAAGCGATTCAATATCGACGCAATTCTTCTGACGCGTTCGGAAGAGGGGATGAGCTTGTTTTCAGATGAGGAAACGATCCACGTGGCGGCTACTGCACGCGAAGTGTTCGACGTGTCTGGCGCGGGCGACACGGTCATTGCAACCATGGCCGTAATGTTATCGCAGGGCTACGCGATGAAGGACGCCGTCGAGATTGCCAATCGCGCTGGCGGTATCGTGGTGGGAAAACTTGGTGCGGCAACTGTTACTATGGCTGAACTTTTTTCGAATTAAGGAAGCGTCAATCTCCTCGCAAACGGATGTCACTATGCAAGTTATAAGTGCGCGATTTTCAAAAATCTTTCTTTGCATGTTTATGTCGGTCTTTCCGCTTTTGAGTTTTGCTGCGATCGAACTCAACACGGCGGACCAAGTGGCTTTAGACGGACTGAATGGTCTCGGACCAACGAAATCAAAAGTCATTTTGGCGGAGCGAAAGAAAAACGGTAACTTCAAAAGCTGGGCTGATTTTGAAAGACGCGTCAAAGGCGTAGGTCACAAGAGCGCGCTGAAATTGTCGGAAGCGGGTTTGGTAATTGAGGGGCAATCGTTCACTGAATTCGACGCAAAAGCAAGCGATGTAAAATCAACATCATCCAACACGAAAAAGCATTTGTCAGAATCGCATGGCACACCAAACTCGAAATAAAACAAATCGAGAACTCGCCTTACCTCGATTCGCCCCTGTGAATGCGCAATCAATTTTCAACGTTTAGAATACGTACTTCGTTTTCCCTCACACAAAAATATAATGCCTTATCTCACCATAGAAGATACGATCGGTAACACACCGCTCGTACAGTTACAGCGCCTACCTGGCTTGGTAAATCAACAAAAAAATAATGTCATTTTAGGAAAGTTAGAGGGAAATAACCCTGCCGGATCAGTCAAAGATCGTCCCGCATTGTCGATGATAAAGCGGGCGGAAGAGCGCGGCCGCATTAAGCCCGGCGACACGCTTATCGAAGCGACTAGCGGCAACACAGGTATCGCATTGGCGATGGCTGCCGCAATGCGTGGTTACAAGATGTTATTGTTGATGCCGGAAAATCTCAGTATCGAGCGTCGCCAAAGTATGACCGCGTATGGCGCAGAAATATTGCTGACGCCGAAGACGGGAGGAATGGAATACGCCCGTGATTTAGCGCAGCAAATGCAGAAAGATGGCAAAGGCGTGATTCTCGATCAATTCGCCAATCCTGATAATCCGCTTGCACATTACGAAACCACTGGACCCGAAATTTGGCGCGATACGAATCACACGATTACCCATTTTGTGAGCGCGATGGGTACGACAGGAACCATTATGGGTGTGTCGGCCTACCTAAAAGAGCAGAATAACGCGATTCAAATCGTCGGTGCCCAACCAGAAGAAGGATCGCAGATTCCCGGCATTCGCAAGTGGCCCGAGGCTTATTTACCGAAGATCTACGACAAAGCGCGGGTGGATCGAATTGAGTCAGTCAGCCAAGCAGCGGCAGAGCGCATGGCAAGACGACTGGCTGCAGAGGAAGGTATTTTTTGCGGAATTTCAGCGGCAGGCGCATGTGAAGTTGCGCTACGTATTGCAGAAAACGTAGAAAACGCAACGATCGTTTTTATAGTTTGCGATCGCGGTGACAGGTATTTATCGACAGGCGTTTTTCCCGCGTAATCGTCGACATTACTGGAGATGTTTGTTGCTGCTTTTGCGTCTCAATAAGGAGTCGTTTTCTTTCTAAAAATAAAAAGGGTGTCGATTTTTTCGCCACCCTTTTTTATTTTTTTCGCGTTGAATTTACATTGCGCTGCTAGATTCTTTTGGCTTGAATTGTTTGTCACTAATCCGGAATTTTGCGCGCCGGTCGCCCATTAATGCGCGCAAATCTTTAATACTTACGTCACTAATTTCGTGCATGCGAATCAAGAGAGAAGCGCCAACTGGCAGTCGACGATGCCGAATCTTGCTGATGACTGGGGGGGCGACTTCAAGCGCTCTCGACAAGGCTGCATCATTTTTCAGGTGCAGTTGTTTGATTAGTGTGTCCAAAAGGTTATTTGGGTCGTAGTCAATTTCGTCGGATTCGAGTTGAGTCAGATTTGGCATAGTTACCTCTCATTTGATGTTTATTGGTGTGCGTGTCGAAGTCGTCACATCAATAAAAATTAGTGAAGCTTTAATGTGGAATTATTCGATTGTCGAATTCTCTAAGGAAAACAAAGGAAAAAATTAGCAAATTGCTTGACAGCTACTTTTTTCTTCGAGCAATTTGTACTCTTAGACAAGTTTATCCTAGACTAAAAAATACTAATTAGCAATTTCTAATGAAAAATTAGTTTGTTTATTTGACATAAGTTAACGCAGGGAATTTTTTTAAGGTAAATTCGTTGTTTATTTGTTACGTGATGTAGTAATAACCTTACCAAGGTCAATTACCGACATGGCATAAAAAAAACTGCGGTTGTATTGTGTTATGGCGAAAAAATTTTCTGTGCCCAACCAATATTCCGTCGGCTCATTTCCATTTTGCAGATCGACCAAACCATATTGTAAATTCGTTGGTATATCGGCATTTGCCGTCGTGACGACACTCTTGAGCTGATCTAAACTAAAACTCGCTTTGAGGCCAGCGCCGAGATATTTATCGATTTGCTCATTCGTGAGTTCGTTGCTGATTAGCGTTGCCGGGAAGGCGGTTGGCAAACCTTTTTTCCAACCGTGCAGAGCAAGGTAATTAGCGACGCTACCAATCGCATCAACGGGTGATCCAGAGAGATCAATTTTTCCATCTTGGTCGAAATCAATCGCGAACGTGCGTACGCTGCTTGGCATGAATTGTGACCAACCAATTGCGCCTGCATAGGAACCTTTAAAGCTAAATACGTCCGTCGAGGTTTCACGCGCCAATAAAAATAGATTTTCTAATTCGCTACGGAAGAAGCTTTGGCGCGCTGCGCGGTTCGGCGTATCAGGATAAGAAAATGCGAGGCTGGTTAGCGCATCGATTACGCGAAAACTGCCCGTATTTTTTCCATAAATTGTTTCAACGCCAATCAAGCCAACAATAATTTCGGCGGGTACGCCATATTTTTTTTCTGCCATCTCAAGTGCATCGGCATACTTATCCCAGAACGCAACACCTGCTTCAATGCGCCCGTTCTCCACAAATCGTGCGCGATAAGCCTTCCAGTTTTTCGGTTTTCCAGGCGGCGCAGGTTTCACCAGTTGTATAGCTGACTTAAGTAAAGCCACCTGTTTAAAATCTTTTAACATTTGTTGATTGTTAAAGCCGTGTCGTTCGCTCATTTCATCGGCGAAGAGTTGCACCTCAGACCAACGATCAAAATGCGCTGATTCATTTTCAACCGCTTTTGATTTTGCTGGTTTCTGGCTCGCGCCCTTGGCCTTTTTAATCGATTTTGGTTCAGGACTTGGTGCAGCATCACTGCCGAATGGAATGAGAACCAGCGCGGAAACAAGTAACGACCAACTAAGATGTTTGATGACGTGTTTTGCTTGGTTTTTTACTGGATTACAGAAGAGAAGATTCAAGAGATTCAAGTCCTAAAAAGAGGCAAGGAATGTCGCATAACTTTGTTTTAGTTGACGCACGATGTGCAACATACTGGTTTCGGTTAGTTTAGGTTTGCCGTACTTCGCTGCTGAATACAAGTTTAGAAACGCCTGTAATGCGGCAAATTGTTGTGCGTTGAGGTGTGGCTTTAAGCGTTCTTGATAGGCACTTGGCCCTTCAAATGCGAATTTCTTGTACCCCTTTTGGGCGAGCTTTGCACAAAGTTTTGCGTAAGCCTTATCAATCGGCGCAAGGGATTTTTTATCACGCAATAAGGGCAGCGCAATCACGGCTGTGACCAACGCAATGATCGCAAAAAATAGTGCCGTTACTTGCGGCCAATCAATTTCAGGGAAACCCAGCTTACGTAAAAAATTGAGTTGGCGGCCTTGATCGTAATTGAGTACCCAGAGGTTCCAAGAATTATTGATGGCATCCCATTGCATACGCAAATGCCGCAAGAATGAGTTGTTACCCAAGGCTGCTGTAAAGCCAGCCAACCCTGTTTTTGGTTGCGTAGATGACAGATCTTTGAACACTCGTTCTGGTGCCACTGCGGCCGTTGGGTCAACTCTGACCCAACCGCGTCCTTCCAACCAAACTTCGGCCCACGCATGCGCGTCGGATTGGCGCACTTCAAAAAAGCCATCAACACTATTGGATATCCCGCCCAAGTAGCCAGTGACGACACGAGCAGGAATATTCATTGCCCGCATGAGCACCACAAAGGCGCTGGCATAGTGTTCGCAAAAACCAGCGCGAGTAGAAAACAGAAAATCGTCCACAGTATTCACACCCAAAAGCGGCGGCTCTAAGGTGTAGATAAATTTCTCCTGTCGAAACCAGTTGAGTACGCTCGCAATTTTCTGATCTTCATTGGCGAACTTCGCGCCTAGTTGCCTTGCATAATCGACGGCGCGTGGATTGAAGTTATCCGGCAGTTCAAGTTCAGCGCGGAGTTCACGTCGCGCCAAATTGGGTTCGAGCGCATACGTGGGAAACGAGCTGACGTTGTAGCGAATACGTGCGCTGATCAAGCTGGAACTGTACAGTTCGAGTTGCGTATTCAGGCGCGTGTTCATCGTCTCAATCTCAGGCGCTTGGTTGGGAATATCCAGCGCAAATAACCAACGTTGACCGTTTGGTTCGAGAATAATTTGTTGTTCGATGGCGTCGCCGCTGACACTAAACAGACGTGGAAAATGAACCGAATTGGGTGCTTCCTCATGTGACCACGTGCGACCATCAAATTGACTCAGGACGATTCCACGCCAGTAAAGTTGGTCACGTCGGGGCGCTTCCTTGGCAAATTTGACGCGAAAGGCGATGTCATTGGACAAAGCCAGTTGGCTAATATTTCCCGGTGCCATGGTATCGGACAAGCCACTTTTTGCTTTGTTCGCGTCACCAGGCAAACTCCATAATGGGCCTTGAATCCGAGGAAACAAGAAAAAGCATACGATCGTCAGGGGAATTGCCAAGCCAAACATACTTGCTGCCAATTTTGCCCGTTGCCACAAGCTCGGTATGGTGCCTGTGTATTGAAATGAGATTTGCGCGGTGAGAAGCAGCACCACGGCGCACATTGTGAGCAGGGCACTGACAATGGTTTGCGAATAAAAAAAGCTGGACAGCAGCAAAAAGAAATTGAGGAAGATCACCACGTACAAATCGCGTTTGGCATGCATCTCAAGTAGCTTGCACGAGAGCAGTAAGGCCAACATGGTGATGCCAACATCGCGCCCAAACAGGGTGTGGAAACTTGCGTACACGCCAGCCATCATGATGCTTGCTATGGGCACTAGTACCCAGTTCGGCGGTAAGCGTCTTCCTGTCGTGGTAATCCAAGCACGCCAGCCCATCAAGCCTATGGTGCCCACGCTGACCCACCATGCCATTTCAAAAAAATGCGGGCCCAGCACAAAAATGCACGCGAATAACAGCAAGAGCGTGTCGGCTTTGTCACGTGATAAAGGCGTGTTTTTCCAGCTCCTGTGCAGGCTCTTGATTAACGGGTTGGTGGCGGCACGGCTGGTCATGAGGGTTGAGACTCCGCGAGGGGTTCGTCGATGCCATACAGCGCAAGCGCCCGCAAACAATTTGCGCGATGCAATTCGCCTACGGCGGGCGGGAAATACGTCGTGCCCAGGCGAAAACCATATGGCAAGCCAGTCTCCTCAGCAGCTAAGACCCAACTGGTGAGTCGTGATAGGCGCAGTTCCAAATCGAGGTTGCTAGGCAAGTCCGCAAAATTTAAAAGTAAATCACTCGCTGAGCCGCCGGAAAATTGTTTTGTAATCAGCGAGCCACCCGACTCGATGTCAACCCTGGCAATGTGCTTCCATGCCAAGTGTTTCAACGCGTCGCCGCTTTGGTAAGCGCGCACGCCAGAAAAATCTTCATCACCGGCATGACCCTGACCATCTTGATTCGCAACGCCAGAAAACGGTAAAGGAGGCGCGTGGCTTTCTGGTTGAGGATAAACCAGTGCCTTCATATCGGGTAGCCAAGTGCTCCAAACCCGCAGTAGTCCAAGCGGAAACCAGGTTTCCAACCGGATGCGCGGAATCGCCAGCAGCCCCCGTTGGGTAGTGGCGTGGCTGAGTTGCAGGGATGTGCGGCTCTCAGGTGCAATATCCACTGCTTGCGCCACATGACCTTTGTCGGCAAAACCGACATGCAAGGCATAACGATGATTCTTGCGGCGGTTGATCAGGTGCACGGTGAATAGCACTTCCTCGCCAGCGAAAACCGGATTGGCCGCGCCAGGCGCCAAATGTAAGTAAGCCAGATTACGAAATCCAAAAAAGGTATTGACCCAAGCGACTGCACCTAACACGTAGGTCAATGCAAAGCCGAGGTTGAGCGAGTAATTGGTGGCAGCGACAAACAAAACAACCAACATCAATACAAACATTAGGCCGGGTTTATTTGGCAACGTGAAAACGCGGCGCTGCTTTAAAAATACCTCACCAGATTCGGGATACTGTTCGAGCAGCACGATTTTTTTTACTTTCTCTTTAAGGTAGGCGAAAGGGTTCATTCAAGTTTGCTTTTGCTTGCCAGTCAAATTGATCAATTCACGCATTTATAGGGAGTATATTAAAAAATACCTAGTATCGCGCTTATTAATCAAGCGTTGTATATTTTTACTCGGCTAAGTATATCGAATTTCAGGCTATGTTCAGATTGAATGTTGCTTAAGACTTTAGTGAATCCTAATGCTTTGTCGGTGGCCAATGAATTAAAGTCTCGCCGCAGAGTCGCAAAGGTCGCAGAGAAAATCTTTACTCTTTGCGGCCTCTGCGGCTCTGCGGTAAGACTTTTGACTTTCCTTGTATCTCATCAAGACCCAAACTGAACATAGCCGAATTTCATAACACTTTAACGCACGCTACTCCCGCACTACACCGCAACGCTCATCATGAGCTTGGTCAGCAACTCGCTACTTGCACTGATCTTGCCGCTGTTTGATTTCAACGGACGTAAGCGATGTGCAATCACCGGGTTCAAAACGGCTTGTACATCTTCGGGAATCACATGGTCACGGCCTTCCAATGCCGCCCAAGCACGAGCGGCCTGCACCAAAGCAATTGCTGCGCGCGGGCTCATGCCTTCGGCAAAAAATTCGCCAGATCGTGTGGCGTGTGCAAGCGACTGTACGTAATCAATTAGCGAAGCGGACGTATGAATCTGCCGCAGCGCGCCCTGTACTTCGATTAGTTCCTCTGGGCGCATAACAGCGTGCATATTGCGCAGCAGGCTGCGTCTATCCTCACCCATGAGCAATGCCCGTTCCGCCGCTGCATCGGGGTAGCCCAGCGATAAGCACATTAAAAAGCGGTCAAGTTGGGATTCAGGTAAGGCAAACGTACCCACTTGGTGGGTTGGATTTTGCGTTGCAATAACGAAAAAAGGATGGGGTAGGGTGCGGGTTTGGCCTTCGGCAGTGACTTGCTGCTCTTCCATCGCCTCCAGTAGCGCCGATTGGGTTTTCGGTGTGGCACGGTTGATTTCGTCCGCCAACAAAACTTGCGTAAAGATAGGGCCAGGATGGAATACAAACTGGCTTTTTTCGCGCGCGAAAACGGAGACGCCAATGACGTCGGCTGGCAAAAGATCGCTGGTAAATTGCAGTCGATTAAATTGTAAGCCAAGTGAAATCGCCAAGGCATGTGCCAAGGTGGTCTTGCCCACGCCGGGCACATCCTCGATGAGTAGGTGTCCGCCAGCAAGCAGACAAACCAATGCTTGCCTAATTTGCCCCTCTTTTCCGATAATAACTTGATTGACTTGTTTGGCAACGTCGTGAACTTTCGCAAACATGTTTTAGCCTTTAAAAGAGGGTCTGGAATAAATGGTGCGCAGGTTGGCGCTAGGAAGTGTAAACCGATTGCTTGCATTTTGTGTTTTTGCGCGGATTTTCTTGCGAAAAATTTGATGTATTTGCCAAAACCAAAAAATAGGTTGAAACTCAGGGCAAAGCCCGTATGAGACATAAGGCAAGCCCAGCAACCCAATATTAGAATAAAGCTTATGACGACCGCATTTTTTTCCCATGCCGATTGCGCTCGGCACGAAATGGGAACCTGGCATCCTGAATCACCGCAGCGCTTGCAAGCGATACAAGATCAACTTATTTCGAGTCGCATTGATAGCTTGCTTGAGCACCGCGAGGCGCCCTTAGCGCAAATGTGTGACATCGTACGCGTGCATACGCCAGCATCGATCGCTCGCATTATCGAAAATAGTCCCAGTTCGACAAGCGAAGAGGCCTACTTTTCGCTTGATGCCGATACCTGCTTAAATGCCCATTCGTGGCGCGCCGCATTGCGTGCGGCGGGTGCTGCTATTGCAGCGACGGATGCCGTGATTGATGGCGAGGTTGCGAACGCCTTCTGCTCAATTCGCCCGCCGGGCCATCATGCGACGCCTGTTGAGGCAATGGGTTTTTGTTTGGTCAATAACGTTGCCGTTGCCGCGAAATATGCGCTGGAAAAACGCGGCTTGCAGCGCGTCGCCGTGGTGGATTTCGATGTGCATCATGGCAATGGCACAGAAGCGGCCTTTGCTGGCGACCCGCGAGTCTTAATGGTGAGTTTTTTTCAACACCCTTTTTACCCTTATTCTGGCACCGAGCAGCCAGCGGCGAACATGTATAACGTGCCCGTTCCCGCCCATTCGTACGGGGACGTAGTGCGTAAGATCGTGCTGGATACCTGGTTGCCTGCGCTGCATTTACATCAGCCTGAAATGATTTTTATCTCCGCTGGGTTTGATGCGCACCGCGAAGATGATATGGGGCAAATGGGCTTGGTTGAGGCAGATTATGCGTGGATGACGCAACAAATTATGCGCATTGCAAGCCAATACGCAAATGGGCGAATTGTCAGTTGCTTGGAAGGCGGGTATAACCTATCCGCGCTAGGGCGCAGTGTTGTTGCGCATTTGAAAGTCATGGCGGATCTGGATTAAGGTTTTGCTGCATCGCTGTATTTTCACGTAATTCCATTTCTAAAGCTATCGTGTCGTTGTTGCCTTCGCCTTGCCGTGCTACAGCACTGTCTGCGGCTCGTCGCCTAGACACAATTGATTTGGAAATGGAATAAGAATCGACATCGACACAAAAAGGTCACAGGAGAGCTGCATGGCAAGACCGGAGAAAATTCGACTAGGCGAAATCCTTTTGCAACAAAAGCTCATGTCGGAAGAGCAGTTGCAATTCGCCTTAGCCGAACAAAAGCGCACCGGGCGCAAGCTGGGCCGTTTGTTCGTGGAAAATGGTTTTGTCACTGAAGAGCAAATCTCCAGCGCCTTGGCGCGGCAATTAAATATTCCCTATCTCAATCTCAAGCAAACCAATATTAAGCCGACGGCAGTGCGTTTGCTGTCTGAAATTCAAGCACGCCGTTTTCGTGCCATTGTTTTAGACGATCAAGAGCCCGCCATGCTTGTCGGTATGGCAGATCCAACCGACTTATTTGCCTACGATGAAATCACGCGACTTGTAAAACGCAATATTGTTCTTGCTGTTGTGAATGAAACTGAGCTCTTAGCCACGATCGATAACGTTTATCGTCGTACAGAAGAGATCACCGATTTTGCCCGTGAACTTGAACAAGAACTGGGTGAAACCAGTGTGGAGTTCGGTTCGGCCGGTTTGGCTCCAGGCTCAGAAGATGCGCCGGTAGTGAAGTTGTTGCAGTCGGTATTTGACGACGCCACCCAAATCCGCGCGTCTGACGTGCATATCGAACCGCAAGAAAAGCGCTTGCAAATTCGTTTCCGTATCGATGGTGTCTTGCATTTACAGACCGAAGCCGACGCGAAAATTGCAGGCTCTTTAGCCCTGCGTTTGAAGCTGATGTCAGACATGGATATTTCAGAAAAACGTGCGCCGCAAGACGGACGTTTTGTGATTAAAGTGCGACAACAACAAATTGATGTGCGTATCTCCACCATGCCAACGCAATTTGGTGAATCGATCGTTATGCGTTTGCTCAATCAAGGTGGTGGCGCGTTGAATTTAGATCGCTTGGGCATGCCCAAGGCCATGCTAGAGCGCTTTCGTTCCATCATTAAGCGGCCAAATGGATTAGTTTTGGTGACAGGACCCACGGGCAGTGGCAAGACCACCACTTTGTACGGCGCCTTGTCTGAATTGAATACGCAGGAAAAAAAATTAATCACAGTAGAAGACCCGGTGGAATATCGTTTGCCTGGCGTCAATCAAGTGCAAGTGAATGAAAAAATTGACCTGACCTTCGCCAAGGTTTTGCGTGCGTCTTTGCGGCAAGATCCGGATGTGCTGTTGCTAGGTGAAATGCGCGACCAAGAAACCGCACAAATTGGCATGCGTGCTGCGATGACGGGGCATTTGGTCTTATCCACGCTGCATACCAACGACGCGGTGAGTACGCCGATTCGCTTGTTAGATATGGGCGTGCCGCGTTACATGATGGGCAGCTCTTTGCAAGCGGTGTTGGCACAGCGTTTGGTGCGCGTGATCTGTGAAAGTTGCCGCCAAGTGCACAGTATTTCGCCGCATGAACGGGAATGGCTCAGCCATGATTTATTGGGACAAGTTGATCAGCACACCTACCATGCTGGACGTGGCTGTGGGCACTGCAATGGCACGGGTTATCGTGGCCGTATTGGGGTGTATGAACTTTTGGAAATGACTTCGCCAGTGGTGGCTGCCACGCACAACGAAGATGCCGCGCATTTTATGCGGGTAGCAAAACAGCAAATGGGCGGACATACCTTGCGCAAACATGCGACGGAGTTGGTTTTGTCTGGCGTGACCACGGTAGGTGAAGCGATGCGTATTAGCAATGAGCAAGAGGAATAAGCGCGATGCCATTTTTTGCCTATAAAGCGCGCAACGCACGCGGCGAGTTGGTGGAAGGTGTGCTGAAAGGCATCGACAGTGGTGGTGTCGCCAACCAACTTGTGAGCACTGGCATCACTCCAGTCCAAATTAATGCGACAAGCAATCCAAATGGCGATGGCGCAAAGCGATTCTGGAATCAAATTTTTGCCGATAAAGTACGGCCAATTGATGTGCAGTTATTTAGCCGCCAACTCTACACCTTGCTGAAGTCAGGTGTGCCCATCATGCGTGGACTGACGGGTTTGCAAGAGTCGGCAATCAACAAAGCATTTGCAAAATTGATTCAGGATTTGCGTGAATCCTTAGATGCGGGGCGGGAGCTTTCATCGGCTATGCGCCGCTATCCGAATGCGTTTTCAGCGTTTTACATCAGCATGGTGCGGGTTGGTGAACTGACGGGTAATTTAGAAAACATCTTTTTGCGCTTGTATGGCCATTTAGAATTTGAACGCGAAATGCGTGAGCGCGTAAAAACCGCCTTGCGTTACCCGATGTTTGTGGTGGCCACGATGGTCATTGCAATGGTGGTCATCAATATTTGGGTGATACCCGCGTTTGCAAAAGTGTTTAAAGGCTTTAACGCTGAATTACCATTCATGACGCGCATACTGATTGGTATTTCTGATTTTTTCGTGAATTACTGGTACGTGTTGGCAGCATTACTGGTTGCCGCCATAGTCGCGATGCGAATTTTCATCGCCAGCCCGCCGGGTCGGCTTGTCTGGGACCGCCTGAAATTGCAGTTACCAATCGTAGGCCGAATCGTTTTGAAAGCGACATTAGCGCGCTTCGCCCGCAGTTTTGCGCTATCGAGTAAAAGCGGTGTGCCTATCGTGCAAGCCTTAAACGTGGTGGCACAAACGGTCGACAACACCTTTATCGCGAGCCGCATTGAGCACATGCGTGATGGGGTGGAGCGCGGCGAAAGCATTTACCGCTGCGCCGTGGGTGCAAAAGTCTTTACCCCAGTCGTGCTGCAAATGGTGGCGGTGGGTGAAGAGTCTGGTGCCATTGATGATTTGATGGACGAAATTGCGCTGATGTATGAACATGAGGTGGAATATGAACTGAAGACCTTGTCATCAAATATTGAGCCCATTTTAATTGTCATTTTGGGCGCCATGGTACTCGTGCTGGCATTGGGTATATTCTTACCGATTTGGGACTTGGGCAAAGTGGCCTTACGCCGATAATCGTCTATCGTTGCCGCTAGAGGCGTAGGTTTTTGTGGGTTGTCTGATACGTTTTTTTGACAAGCTATGTGATCGTGTTACACTGCAATTGTGAATCTTTGTTGCGTAATATCAGGTTTTGCTTAGTTGATGCGTTAATGCGACATGGAGCGGCGTTTGACCTGTAAAAATGGGTGTATGATTTGCTGAGTGGCAACAATCTGGCTGAAGGGTAGTTTCAGCTCGCCTCTGTGGGTGATTCTTCGTGTTCTTTTGATCTCGTTTTTTCGATTCATCTTCATCGTTTTGTTCTCTTGTAAGGATCTGTCATGAAAAAAAATCAATCTGGTTTCACCCTCATTGAATTAATCGTTGTAATTACGATTTTGGGCATTCTGTCCGCCTTTGCTTTACCGCGTTTCGCTGCGCTACAAACGGATGCGCGTATCGCAAAAATGAACGCGGCTCTGGGCTCGTTAAAGGCAGCCGCTGCGTTGGCGCACTCTGTGCAGCTCACGCAAGACTTAGCACCTGACGCGTCTGTTGCACTTGAAGGTTCGGTCATTACGATGGCAAACGGTTATCCGCAAAGTACAAACGTATCGATAGGGCATGCTGCAGGTTTTGCAACGGCTGCCGGCGCGGCGTTTCCTGAATACGTATTAGCCAGCACAGCGACGGTTTTTACCGTCACGCCAGATGCCAGCCACCCAGCTTGTGCGGTGACATACACCGTACCTGCAGCGGGTAGCGCGCCGACGTACAGCAATGCGGCGGTGACGGTGGCAAATTGCACCTAAGTTTGCATGAGATTTAATCGCCGCCGCCAGCAACTTGGTGGCGGCGACATTGTAGTTTTTTTGAGGAGACGCACATGAAACACACATCCATTTCCGTATCACGTACCCAATCTGGTTTCACCTTGATTGAATTGGTCATGGTGATTGTTATTTTAGGTATTTTGGCGGCAACGGCATTGCCTAGATTTGTTGATTTGTCGGGTTCAGCAAACACATCCGCTGCTGCGGGAATAGCTGGGGGCTTAAGTTCCGCAGCGTCGATCAATTATGCGTCTTGCGCGGCACTCAATTTTGTATCAACCCCAGGGCAGTGTTCAACCATTACAAACTGCGCAGGTGTCGCAGGGTTGTTGCTGCCCACCCGTACCATAGTGGTCGGCGCGATTCCAAATCCGACTGTGCAAGGCACTATCTATTTGGCGGCAGACATCTCTGTGGCGCGAGGCGTAACGGGTGTCTGCAACGCAGTACATGGTAATGGGACTGCAACAGGAACGGCATTGCCTTTTACCACAATTGGGACGTAAACTTTAGAAAGTGACAGAAATTTTCAAACGCGTAATTGCAAGATTGCGCGTTTGAATATGTTTGGGAATTTAAATTTCTCGTTTTCTTTTGCGGTGTCTAAGTAGGTGTGCGCATCATGCGAAAGACGTCCAAGCAAGCGTCAAATAAACAAAGCGGCTTCACATTAATTGAACTAGTAATGGTAATGATACTAGTGGCAATTTTGGCTTTTACGGCAATCCCCCGCTTCGCTCAGCGCAATACCTTCGACACACGTGGTTTTTTTGACCAGAGCATCGCCATGCTTCGGTACGCGCAAAAAACCGCTATCGCCCAAGGGCGCAATGTCTTCGTTAATATCAATCCAACGGTAATTTGCTTGACTTACGTTGCTGATGCTTCCTGTACCTCAAGCGCTACGGCTGAGCAAGTGCTGGATCCTGCGACAAGCACGTGGTTTCGAAAATTAACCCCGAACGGCACGTCGCTTGGTGCTGCCCAATCATTTTCTTTCACGGCCTTGGGGCGCCCGAACCCCAATAATGCCGTCAGCGTTGCAATGACAGGCGCGGGCATCAATCAGACGATCATAGTGGAACGGGATACCGGCTATGTGCACTAAGCTCAACCGCAAGCAAAAGGGTATTTCATTCGTGGAATTGGTCATGTTTATCGTGATCGTGAGTTTAGGTATCGTCGGGATTTTGTCTGTGATGAATGTCACCTCAAAATCCAGTGCCGATCCGCTGCAGCGTAAACAAGCGATTGCGGTCGCAGAGTCGTTATTGGAAGAGATCGAACTCCAAGCGTTTACGTTTTGCGACCCCGATGACCCGAACGCCAGTGTGGCAACTTCCACTGCAACTTGCACCACACCGCAAGGCTTGGGGCCAACTGCGGGAGAGACGCGCTACACCAATCCGCGCTTCGATAATGTGGGTGATTACCACGGATTCGCCATGACAGGAGGTATTCGTGACATTTTTAATGCCAGTATTGGCGGGCTAGAAAATTTCAGTGCGACAGTCACGATGGCGCAAGATGGCGCTATTTTTTCATTGCCCGCTGGCGAAGTTTTGCGTATCGATGTGCGCGTCACTTCTGGTCCAACAGATGTGACAATAAGCGGTTATCGCTTCCGCTACGCGCCAAGGGCGGTGCCTTAATATGAATAAGGATGCCTTGAAACTAGCATGCCGCAAAAAGCCGCAGCAAGCGCAAGGTTTGCGTCGACGGCAACGCGGCTTCACCCTGATCGAAGCCATTATGGTCATGACCATTACAGCCGTGTTGGCAGCGGGCGTAGCGGTATTTTTACGTAAGCCAATTGATGGCTACCTCGATCTAAACCGACGCAGTGGGCTGAGCGACGTTGCCGACACTGCGGCGCGGCGCATCTCACGCGACTTGCATTTGGCTTTGCCCAATAGTGTGCGTACCGTGCCTAGCGACGATCACTGTTTAGAGTTCCTGCCCACCATTGCAGGCGGTAGATATCGGGCAGGGATAGATTCGAGTGGAGGCGGGAATTTGTTTAATACGGCGACAGCTATCAGCAGTTTGGATTTTTTTGGCGGGCTAAGTACCAATCCTGTCGTAGGTGATTTGTTGGTGGTGTACAACTTGGGCATCGTGGGCGCTGATGCTTACAATCGGGATAATCTCGCCACCATTTCCTCAGTGGCAGGAAACACGATTAACTTTAGCGTCGCAAAATTGTTCCCTCTGAATTCGCCCGCTAACCGCTTCCAAATTGTGTCTGGTGCTGAGCAAGCGGTGTTCTATGTGTGTAGTGGCAACATCGGTATTGATGCTGCGGGCAATGGCACAGGGTCTTTAGTGCGCATAAATGCCTACGGGATTAATTCGACCGAACCAAGCACATGTCCAGTGCCGCCAACAAACGCGGCGATCCTTGCGCAAAATATTAGTACTTGCCAATTCTCTTATGCGGCGGGCGTGACCACTCGCGGCGGTTTGGTGTCGATGCGTTTAGGGATTACCCGTAACAATGAAACGGCCAATTTGTACCAAGATGTTCATATTAACAATGTGCCCTAAAAAACCTTGTCGAAAAAAAATCGACAAACTATGACGAGAAAAATGGCTTTTTTACGTTCACGCCGATTTGGAAACAACAAGCAACAGGCTGGGTTTAGCTTGGTGTCGGCGATTTTTTTGTTGGTGATTTTTACGGCCTTAGGCGCAATTATGCTGACCGTATCTGGTGTCCAGCAAACAGAATCGACGCAGGATTTACAAGGCAGTAAAGCCTATCAAGCGGCTAAAGCAGGAATTGATTGGGCGGCTTATCGCGTGCTGGCACCAGAAAATACCAATCCCACCACGGCACCGTTTACAGCGCAATATGTTTGTGCCGCCTTAACGCCGCCAAGTTTAGCAGGCGCTTTAGCGGGTTTTACGCTCAACGTGAACTGTGTGCGCAATGATTTTATTGAAGCGGGTAACACCATTTCCGTATATCAAATTACGTCTATCGCCACTTTTGGCGTGGCACCGAGTCCAAGTTTTGTCTCACGCCAACTGACGGCAACAATTAACACTTGTCGGGCCACACCAAATGGCGCACCATGCTCTTAATTTACTCATACTTTTGGTAGTATATTTTTTGATCGCCTATAAATAGTGCGCAAATGGCATTAATTTTTATAGAAATAGGGCAGTATATTTTAAACATGAGTTTTCATCGTCAACCTATGCGCTTTACTCGCTCACATTCAGTCGCTGTTGCTGCGCTGGGTTTGCCTTGTTTACGATGCTTGTTTCGATCCATTACTTGGTTCTTCTTAGTGCTTGTTTCAGTGACAAATGGGCACGCAGCATTGGTTGAGTTCAATAGTACGGGCGGCACCAATGCTACGAATGGTCTGCATTTCTACATCGAAGACACGACAAAAATTCAGGTGCGACGGCTCAATAACACGGGTCAGGTGTATTTACCTACCGCCATACCGCCAAGCACTAGCCTTGATAACGGCATTTTTATTCGTGCCAATGGCTTGGTGTATGGGCCGTCGCATAACGTCGGTGCAGCGTTTAATCCAACCGGCGGTAATTACAATACGTTTTCGATTTCTGCCACTACACCAGCGAACCCCGCATCACCTGGCGTGCAACAAAGCGCCACGGGAAATTTTGGCATTAATGCCGGGCCACAAGTATCGGTGGTTTGGCGTTACACGACGCCGCTCGATTTTTTAACGGCTGAAGTAACCTTGACCATTCCCGCCGGATACCCCGTCAGCGCCGCTAATCCAGTGCGTTATTACCATGTGTTCGACACATTTTTGGGCGGCAGCGATTCAGGTTGTGGCGTGCGTTTTGTTGATAGCAACAATCATGTGGTGGTTGGCACCTATCCACCACCGGTGGGTACAAGCTGCCCGTCGAGCACCTCAATTCCTGCTGGCGTGACGATAGTCGAGTCGTTCCGCGAACGCAGTGGGCGTAGTTTTACCAACTTTTGCACGGCAGTATGGAGCTCCTTCTTTAACAACGGCGCCCCGAATTGTTCCGTGAACCAAGCGGCGGCAATGAGTAATACCATCGTCACCACGTTTCAAGACACGGGCATAGGGATTCAATACGACTTTACGGCCAGTGGCACCTACACGTTTAGCTATGATTTTGTGATCGGTTCTACCGCAGTGCCAGCTTATGATCATATCGAAATTCAGCATGACGGCAGCGCCACGTTATGCCCTGAAAACGTCACCGTGCTGGCATGCACCTCCACTATATTGCCTTGCCCGGTAGCGAATATTGTGACCACAGGCACCATCACAGGCAATATCGTCGCAACACCTTCGACACCTGCGTTTAGCCCTACGCCAAGTTCGTTTTCGATAGGTGGTAGCGGCAGCGTAGGTGGCTCCGCACAAACCATCAGCTTTCAAGGCGCGGCGCCAGGCGGCACGTATACGCTGAGCGCGAATGGCATCAGCGGTACGCCACCATTGAACGGAACGCGCTGTTGGAATGGAAGTAGTTCGAGTTGTAGCATTGTCGTAAGTAACACGCCTTGTTTGACGAATTTCGAATGTCTCGAATCGGGGTTGACGTATAACAATTTAACGGCCGCACCGAGTGCGCGCAATCCGTTGTATACCAAAATTGCGGGTACGCCCTTTAGCTTTGATGTGGTTGCGTTACAAACTGGTGGGGTGCAATCATCAAGCTATGTCGCCAACAATGTTAGGGTTGAGCTGTTCGATGACAACCCGACTTTTTCGACGACTTGTCCTAATCCTGCCCTGCCTGCGATTGCCACCTTTCTCATTAATTTTCAAGCGGCTGATAATGGACGTAAAAACACGGGTGCCATTACTGTTAACCAAGCGGCACGCCGCTTACGCTGCAAAGTAACCGATACCTCGCTCACACCAAACGTTTCAGGCTGCTCTTCGGATACTTTTACTGTGCGCCCCAGCGCAATAACCAGCGTCACTTCAAGCAATGCGACGGCGGATAGCGGCGGCGTAAGCACGACAAATACACCAATCATCAAGGCAGGCGGATTTTTTAATTTGACCGCAAACACTGGTGTGCAAGGCTATGACGGTACGCCTAGAATCGACGCAAGCCGCCTCGAATGGCTAAGTGTCCCTGCTGGCGGGCGCGCAGCACCTGGCGTGGGTTTGCTCGCCGGTATTTTTACGATGCCAGCAATCGGCACTTCAGGTAACGGCGCGAGCGGTAGCGCTTTTACCTACGACGAGGTCGGCTATTTTCGATTTCAAGCTCGGGGCGTCTTTGACGATAGCTTCGCGGCAGCCTCGAGTGACACCACCAACGGCGACTGCACGAATGACTTCTCAAATAGCCTTGTCAATGGCAGGGTCGGATGTCTTTTCGGAAATCCAGCCGCAACAAACTATTTTGGTCGCTTCATTCCGGATCATTTTACTTGGGTGCCGATTACATCAAGTCCCGGCTGCAGCGCGGGCACTGCCCCGTTTACTTACATGGATCAAGGATTTACCTTCGGCGGAAGGGTTGAAGCGCAGGCCTTGAGCGGTGCGCGAACAGCTAATTATTCGGGAAATTTCGCAAAAGCCGCGATTACACCTCAATTGGAAAATAATAATTCTGGGGTACCTATTGCCGTTTCACGCTTGGGAAGCGCTTCATCTGGTTGGAGTGCTGGTAGTTATCCATTTGTCGCGAATAATTTCAGCCGTCTCGGCTCTCCTGATGGCCCGTATGAAAGTTTGGCAATTGGTCTAGTCGCGAGTGACGAAGCTGGGCAGGTCTTGCTACAGAATAGAAACATGGATGCGAGTACAACGGTTTGCACTGCTGACCCACCAAACACATCAAACGGTAATTGCCCTGCGGTGAATATCGGCACAACAAACATGCGCTTTGGTCGCGTTAATCTGTCCAATGCCTTTGGCAGTGAACTTTTACCTCTGAACGTGCCCTTACGCTTAGAGTATTGGGCAGGCAGCAACGCTGGTTGGCGCACGAATAGCTTGGATGTGTGCAGTAGCTTTACCGCGTCGCAGTTTGCCTTCGCGTTTCCCGCAGGTACCAGCGCAAAGGCCAACAACTTAGCCGCATGCGAAACAACCATCAGCGTTGCCGGTAGCCCCCCGCGACAGACTTTGCGCCTGAGTGCGCCGGGTGCGAGCAATAATGGTTGGACTGATTTGACCTTGAATTTGGGACCAATCGCAAGCGGTACGCAGTGTGTTGCGCCAAGTTCCACGAACACCCCAGCGACCACGGCCAATTTTCCTTGGTTGCAGTTTAATTGGTTCGGCACTGGCGTTCAGAACCCTCGTGTCCGCGCGAACTTCGGTGTATATAAAAATGCGAATGAGTTTATCTATTTGCGGGAAATTCATTGACACGAGAAGTTTTGACCAATTAGCGCGCGCAATGCGGTATTTGAGCGAACGTAGATTGACAAGCCCAAGAGATTAACTTAACGTCAAGCATTCCTAGTGCGGAGTGCGGACGTGAGACGAGCGCCCCGATAAATTCGAATACGGAAAAGATACCAAAAGATATTTTTTTCACGTAGCAAAGTCTGCGAGCGTCGCGACAAATATTGTAAAGGTTGGGTGGATGGGATTTTTTCAAGATCGATTAAAACCAAAGCGTTTGTTAGCCATGTACCTTGCTAACGAAGGGCTTTATTCCGCTTGCGTGGACGATACAAAAGCGGGTTTGCCGATATTGGAATTTTGCTCCTTCCATCCAAAAGCTGATCGAGCATGGCCCAACTTGCTTGATCGCTTACTGAAAGAATCCCCCGCAAAGAAATCCCAACGCAGCCTGCTGTTAGCGCCAGGGGAATACCAAATTGTATCGGTTGATGCCTTGAACGTTCCCGCCGAAGAGATGAAAGGGGCATTGCGGTGGCGACTCAAGGATTTGCTCGATTATCCCGTGGACGAGGCAAGTTTCGATGCCGTGAATATTGTTGGCGATAGGACGACTGGCGGGCGTCAGTTGTCGCTTTTGGCGATTGTCGCTCGCAATCAACATTTACGCGAACGTCAAACTTTGTTTGACGATGCTGGCGGTGATTTGCACATCATTGATGTGCCAGAGATGGCGCAACGAAATATTTCCGCTTTAGTCGAACCAGAAAGTCGTGGCGTAGCGATGTTGTCGTTTGATGAAAATGGCGGACTATTGACGGTGACTTTTGCGGGCGAACTGTATCTCGCAAGACGACTTGACGTACGCTTGTCGCAACTTGAAACGGATGATGCTGAAAAACGCGCGCTGCTTTTTGAGCGCATCACCTTAGAACTACAAAGATCACTGGATAATTTTGATCGGCAACATAATTTCATCACCACGGCGAAACTGGTTTTGGCACCCTTGGGGGAAATTGCTGGGGCGTTGCAAACCTACTTGGCTGCGAATTTATATATGCCAGTGGAAGTGCTTGATTTATGCGATGTGCTTGATTTGAGTAAGGTGCCAGAGTTAAAAGATGCGCGGCGTCAGCAATTGCATTTTATGACCATAGGCGCAGCCTTAAGGCGTGAAGTGAGGCAAGCATGAGCCAACAAATCAATCTCTTCAATGCGAGTTTGATGAAGAAGAAGCAGCCATTTTCTGCTTCAACTTTATTACAAACTTTGGTGGTCGCCCTGCTCGGTGTTGCCGCAGTGAGTGCGTATGGGTATTACCAAACGGCTGAACTAAAAAAAATGGCTACCGCAGTCAGTGCGCAGTTGAAGATGACCGAAGAACAAGCGGCGAAGATGCGGGCCATAGCGGGCGCACCCACGAAAAATCAAGAGCTCGACGATGCGCTGAGCAAACTCCAAGATGACTTGCAAAAAAAGCGCGTCGTGGCGGATATTTTGAATGCGGGCGATTTTGGCAATACGCGGGGTTATTCTGCGTATTTGGCGGCATTTGCGCGGCAAATTCCTTCTGGCGTTTGGCTAACGGGGCTGAGCATTTCAGGTGACGGCAAAGATATGAGCCTAAGCGGGAGAACTTTACGTCCTGAATTGGTACCTGAATATGTGAGCCAATTGAAGCGCGAAGCGATTATGCGTGGAAAAAGTTTTGCAACCTTGAAAATGAGCCAACCGGTATTGCAGAGCACAAATCAAGAGACCAAAAAAGAAACACGTGCGGAACGCGCCGCTTACTTAGAATTTGATCTTTTTTCCTCAGACCTCGCGGAGAAAAATCATCCAGTAAAGAGTAAGGATCAATGATGCAAGTTGCTAATACGTTGCGCATAGACGCGAGCGCGCGAGGATGGCGCAAAGCATGATGAAACAATGGGATCAATTCGCTGAAAAAATTAACGCCTTGAGTTTGCGTGAGCGCGGCATTTTATTTGCGTTATTGAGCGTGGGTTTGCTGTTGATTGCGAATAGTTTGATCATCGAACCGCAACTCTTAAAACACAAATTGCTGTCAGATGGTATCAAGCGGGAGCAAGCGCAAATCGCCGCTTTGCAGGCAGAAATTAGCCAACGGGCTGCGGGCGTGTTAGTTGATCCAAACGCCGACGTGAAACGCAGGCTCGCCAGTACCAGAAAGCAAATCGAGGAACTTGATCAAAGTTTGCTCGCCGTACATAAGAATTTGGTGCGGCCTGAGAAGATGGCTGATTTGTTAGAAAGCATCTTAAGGCGCAACCGAAAACTGCAACTGGTCTCCTTAAAGACGATGCCGGTATTGAACCTTGCAGAGCCTTCTGATTCCTCCGCGAATGGCAGGGGAGCTGATGGAGGCGCTGGCGCAAGCACCAAGCATAAAGCGAAGTCGAATGATCAAGGCGCTGAAGGCGTCGCGGACGCAGCGTTGTATAAACATGAAGTTGAGATTGTGGTGGAAGGCAGCTATTTGGACATGCTCGCCACGCTGCAAGAACTAGAAGCCTTGCCAGAACAAGTGTATTGGCATAGTGTGACTTTATCCGTGCTTGAATATCCAACGGCAAGCCTTAGCATGCGTGTTTTCACGCTGAGTCTGGACAAGAAATGGCTCAATCTATGAGATTCATGTCGAAAGCAAGAGCGACTGCGAGGCCAAGTTTCGTCCATGGTTGGAGATCAGTTGCTGCTTCTACGATCCTCTTTCAGTCTGCTGTTTGTCTATTGGGCATAGTCACCGCTGGTGCTGCGCGTGCTGAAAAATTGAACGATCCAACGCGCCCTGCGAATCTCGTCGCGTCTAACCAGAGTGGCACGGGTAGTGATAGCGAAGCAGAGGGCACGCTGGTTTTGCAGTCAATTTTGATTGGACCAAAGCGCAGCAATGCAATTATTAACGGACGCAGTGTGGCGTTGAATGGGAAAATTGGTGATTATGTCTTGGTTCGGTTAAGTGAGACTGAGGCGGTGTTGAGTCGAGGTAAAACTTCCTTAACCTTGAAGTTGTTTCCTAATTTTGAGAAAAAAGCGATTAAAAAAGAATAATCCAAGTGAATTTCCAGATTTCGTATTGCAATTTAAAGTTGGAATAAGTGGCAGCAAATGATGCTTGGTTTATGTGTGAGACATGCTCAAAAAGGTAGTCAAAGTATGATGCGATTAATGACAAGTTGTTTTCTTTGTGCCGTGTTGGCGAGTTGCGCGTTGCCGCCATCGAAGCAAGAAACCTATGATTTGATCAAGAGCGAGTTAGACAAAGCGGCCACACCAAAAGTGAAGCCTGCCGAACCTGAAGTGGTCTCGGCTGCGCTTCTACCAGCATTGAGTAGTGAAGTCCCAACACCGCGCAAACCACAAGAAGAACGTTTTAACCTCAACTTTAGCAACGCGCCCGCACCCCAGTTTTTTATGGGCATCGTGTCCGGTACGCGCTACAACATGTTGGTGCATCCTGATGTAACGGGCAATATTTCGGCGACACTCAAAGATGTGACTTTGTTTGAAGCCTTGGACGCCGTGCGTGAGTTGTACGGTTACGATTACAAAGTTGAGGGAAATCGTATCTATATCAAGCCACTGACCTTGCAGACGCGCGTTTTCCAAATTAATTATTTAGCGGCGACGCGACGCGGCACTTCAGATATTCGTGTGACGTCAGGTTCGGTATCTGACGTTGTATCGCCCAATAATTCTGGCAATGGAAATAGCTCGAATAGTAATAGCCAATTTGGTGGAAATTCCTCGAACAACGGCGCGAATGGGAATGGTAATGGGCAGGGAAACAACTCACAAATTAATTCTAGCAAGATCAGTACGGTTTCAAATAATGACTTCTGGACTGACCTAAAATCATCGATCGAAGTCTTGGTCGGCTTGGGTAAAGAAGGCAGGCAAGTTGTGATTAGCCCGCAATCGGGCGTGGTGGTTGTACGGGCGATGTCGGATGAGATTCGTAATGTCGCTGCGTACTTGAAAGCCACACAATTGTCTGTCGACCGACAAGTGATTTTGGAAGCCAAAATTCTTGAGGTGGAACTGAATGACCGCTACCAGACGGGTATTAATTGGGCGTCCTTTGCCTCTTTGAATGCGGCACCCAATAGCCGCGCCTCGCTTGGCTTTGTCTCCCCAGGTACCAATCTGACCACAGGTGCCATCACCGCAACCGATACTGGTATCACTGCGACCGCTGGCTCGGCACTTGGCGCGGTGGGTGGCGCGGCTGGTGCTTTGAATGCGGCAGCAGGTTCCTTGTTTGGTTTGGCGTTTCAAACCTCGAATTTTGCGGCACTTCTGTCTTTCCTTGAGTTGCAAGGCAGCGTGCACGTATTGTCTAGCCCGCGCATTGCCACGTTGAATAACCAAAAAGCCGTCTTGAAAGTGGGTAAGGACGAGTTTTTTGTCACGCGTTTAAGCACCACACCTGGTACCAGCAGCACGTCTGGAACCACTGCGCCGACGGCGAGCATCGAAGTGCAGCCTTTCTTTTCTGGCGTGGCTTTAGATGTCACGCCGCAAATTGATGATAGCGGCAATATTATTTTGCACGTGCACCCATCGGTCAGTAACGTGTCGACGGTTGATAAAGTCGTGAACGCGGGTACGGCAGGGTCGATTAGTCTGCCCCTTGCGTCGAGTGTGGTTTCTGAAACCGATAGCGTCGTACGCGGGCAAAATGGGCGCATTGTCGCGATTGGTGGATTGATTCGTCAAGCAAATGCAAATGATCGTTCGCAAATTCCCGGCGCAGGTGAAATTCCAGTCTTGGGCGGCTTATTCCGCAATACGAATCAAACCTCACAAAAACGCGAGCTGGTGATTTTAATTAAGCCGACCATCGTTGAAAGCGAGAGCGATTGGGAGCAAGACGTACTTGAGAGCCAACGTCGCATTCAAAATCTGGCGCCGCGAAATCGTTTTGACAAACAATAAGTATGTACAAAGAGCATTTCGGCTTACGTGAAATTCCCTTTAGCATTACGCCCGACACCAGTTATTTTTTTTCTTTTCCAAGTTACCAAGCAGCGTTAAATACGCTCTTGGTTGCGGCGAATACCGGCGAAGGCTTTATTAAAATTACGGGTGAAGTGGGTACGGGCAAGACCATGCTTTGTCGTAAATTTATGGCAATGTTGTCAGACGAGTTTGCCACCGCATACATTCCCAATCCTGCACTAGAACCGCGCACCTTGATGTTGGCCTTGGCTGACGAACTTGATTGCGCGCAGGACAGAACGGCTGATCAGCATCAGCTCATCAAAACGATCAATCATCGTTTATTAACGCTGGCAAGAGAAGGTAAGCGCGTTCTTTTGTGTATCGATGAGGCACAAGCCCTGCCTTTAGAAACGCTGGAAGCCTTGCGCTTACTCAGTAATTTGGAGACGGAGAAGCGCAAGTTATTGCAGATCGTCTTGTTTGGTCAGCCCGAGCTTGATCGAAAATTAGCAAAAAGTGAAATTCGCCAACTGACGCAAAGAATCAGTTTCCATTACCAACTACAGCCTTTGTCAGCAAAAGAAATTGATACTTACATCGCGCATCGGCTGAACGTCGCGGGCTACAACGGTATGCCCATCTTTCAGCCGTCTGCCTTATTTGTACTGCATTTGACCAGCGGTGGCATCCCACGATTGTTGAATGTCTTGGCGCATAAAGCCTTAATGTTAGGCTTTGGGCAGGGCAAGAAAACGCTGACTGGGCGACACGTGCTGGCCGCAGCGCGCGATACCTTGGCAGTACGTTGGGATTGGCTACTTTACTTTGCGAGTGGTTTGATCGCGTTGACTTTGGCTGGTCTACTTCTTTGGCGTTTTCAGATTTAGCTGAGCATTGGATAAGAAACATAGGTTGCCATAAGAATGAGTCTCATCAATCAAATGTTGCAAGACTTGGATAAGCGCGGTGCTGAGCCGCATAGCGCTGGCACCTTGGCGCAGGCTATTCAAGTAAATAAAACCACTTCGGCTTCACAAAAGTTAATCGCGATTGGGATAGTAATCGCCTTAGTGATTGGCGGGATTTTGCTTTGGCAGCAGCGCAATGGTTCGACTTTGTTGAATCAATCTACGTTGAAAAAAGCTGAAAATAGCGCGCGCGTGGCGGCATCAACGACAAATGCGCCCGTTCCCGTCGTTGCGCCAAGTGCCGCATCCGCCGTGACAAGCAATATGCCAAAAACCGATGTTGCGCAAAGCAGTGAAGCAAACGCCATCGACGTAGCTGAAATACCAAGTGCGCAATCATTAAGCCTAGGTCTAAAACTATCGACGGCTGTTGATCCAGAAAGATGGACGCGTGCCGCAGAAAAAGACCAAAGCAAGCGCGTTGGGACAGAAATTGAGTCGAGCTTGGTGCGCGAAAACGCACAGCATGATCGAGGCGCAAAAAATACGCCAGACCAAGCTTCAAGGATTGATCGTGTAACTGCAAATGAAAAAAATCAGGCAGCGACATTAGTTGAAAAATCGCCGAGCACACCGACAAGTCCGACCACGACTAGCGAAGTAAATACAACAAGCGCCGGTACAAAGGCGAGTAAAGCAAACAAGGAAAATACGTCCAGTGAATCCAATCAGACTAGCCTGATTAGCAATGCGCAAGCCAAATTAATCAAAGAAACAACGCCTCAACAGAAAGCGGAGAGCGAATATAGGCAAGCGACACAATTCCAACAGCAAGGGCGCATCGCGGAAGCGATTCAGAGCCTAGAGCAAGCTTTAAAATCTGACCCACAACACACGGCCGCATTTCAGTTATTGATTGCTTTGTTCTTAGAAAGCAAGCGGCATGATGAGGCAATGGTTTGGCTGCAAAGATCGCTGCAAAATGACATCAGCCAACCTGGATTAGCGATGGTCTTGGCCCGTTTGCAAGTCGAGAAAAAGCAACAAACGAGCGCAATTGAAACGCTGCAAAAAAGCTTGCTAGCCGCAGCAGAAAGGCCGGATTATTGGGCATTTTTGGCGGCATTGTTGCAGCGTGAGTCGCGCCACGCAGAGGCCGCCGAGATGTATGCCCGAGCCACAAAAAAGAATCCACAAAATGGCGTGTGGTGGATGGGCATGGGGATTTCTTTGCAAGCAGAAAACCGCCGCAGCGAGGCGCTAGATGCATTTGTGCACGCCAAATCGGCGACAGGCTTGAGCGCTGAATTAGTGGCTTTCGTTGAACAGAAAATTTCGCTGCTGGAACGAGAACTGCGGCGCTAAAGCTGCTAAGTGTGCCGCCTTCACTTTGCGCTATTGCGAAGCTGGCGGCTTCGAACGGGGTTTAGAGCGACGTTTGCGCTTTTTTCTTTGTTCTTCGATTTGAATTTCCCGCTCAATGCCAGACACAATCACGTGGTGCACTTTATCGAATTCGATTAAGTTGGGCGTGTTCACCAAAGCGCGCACGGCACTGTCATCGACTTTTCTGTAATGGCGTCGCGTGGTGCGCATATCCACTACGCGCCAACCTAGCTGCGAAAAGCGCGCCCATTGTTCATTGCTGATTGGATATTTGAGATGTATCCGCGCTTGCTCTCTCACGATGTTGCTGCCCACGACGGGTTTTTTTCCTGGGGGAAGCAACTGTCTTGGCTTGCGAATGCCTAACCATGTGCGAAAAATATCGATTATTTTCATTGAATGTTTCTATCTATTTTTATTTTCGCGTTGCGATACACGTACAAAAAGGACTTGCATTGATTAGCGAAACAAAAAAATCGAAGCGCTTTTCAATGCTGCCTAGGCAGACGTCGAGCATCGCGAATGGGTAGTTTCATTTTTTTGATAAAAATTACGGGTGAAGTTAATTTTCCGGTTTGCATTATTTTCTCAATTGCAACATACCCGTTAGTGTATTTTTATAAGAGGCAATATGCATAAGCGGAAAATCTAGCGAATTTTAATATACTCCACTATTTTTTTCTTAGGCAAGAGAAATTGTGGTTTATTGTGAAATCGATTGGAAACAAATGATCTGACAAGCTTCACAAGTCCGTAAAATAGCCCACTCCTTTCGAAATAAAAGAAGAACAAGCATGTCAATACAATGGTTCCCCGGCCACATGAACGCTGCCCGCAAAAAAGCGGCAGAAACCATGGAAAACACCGACTTGGTGATCGAAGTTTTAGATGCGCGCATTCCGCAAGCAAGCTGTAATCCGATGGTTGAGCAATTGCGCAATTTTCGCCAACGTCCGTGTTTGAAAATTTTAAACAAGAGTGATTTGGCCGATCCCCATGCGACCAAGGCATGGTTAGATTTTTATAATAGTCAAAAAAACGTCAAGGCCGTTGCCTTGAGTTGCAAGAAGCCGGCGGATGTCGCCAAAATTCCTGCATTTGCGTTAGAGCAGGCACCGCACCGCGGTGTGCCGACCAAGCCGCTGCGCATGATGATTATGGGCATTCCCAACGTGGGTAAATCAACGCTGATGAATGCGCTATTGAAAAAGCGTGTTGCCAATGTTGGCGATGAGCCTGCCGTAACCAAGGTGCAGCAACGGCTGTACTTGGGCAAGAATATGATCCTGACGGATACGCCTGGCATGTTATGGCCGAAAATCGCGCACCCAACGGACGGTTTGATGTTAGCGGCCAGTCACGCCATCGGCGTGAATGCACTCATTGAGGAGGAAGTCGCGACCTTCCTAGCCGAATTGCTGCTACAGCGGTATCCACAATTTCTAACCGCCCGTTACGGCATTCTGACGGAAGGTATTGATGCCGTGAGTGTGATCGAAGGTGTGGCGAAAAAACGTGCTTATAAACTGAAAGGCGGCGAGTGGGATTTTGAGAAAGCCGCGCACACTTTATTGCTCGATTATCGTAGTGGGGCCTTGGGGCGCGTGAGCCTTGAAACACCGCAGAGTCGCGAGCATTTACTTGCCACTTACGTGCCGCCTGTTCTGTTGGGGCAAGGGAAGAGTGTCGATACGGGCATGCGCGACGAGGAAGAAGCTGACAGCGCCGATCCAAACTAAGCCTAGATTTTTCATAAGTATGCTCATCTTCTTTGCAAAGCTCTTTTTTAGTCTAGGGTTTACGTACGTCGCGTGGAATGTCGGAACCATGGTAAGTCCGAATCACGGCCCATTGGGTTTGTGCTTTAGCGCCGTGGTGTGGGGCGTTTTATTCGCAAATGACCTCTATGAGATCGGCCCCAAGATCAAGTATTGGGCAAGCTGGTCGGTTTTTCATCGATGGCAGGGGCGGTACTACACCTTTGACGGTGTACATCTTCGTTTTTTTCTGGTTGATGAGACGATTTGGGTGCCGATTAATGATCTCAAACGCGTGATCGAGCCGGAACTGGGTGAGCGAGAACTTCGTTTGCTGGGCGGCGAATGTGGAGTCATACCGGGCTATAAATTAAAGGGCATTAGCGAGACAGGTTTGTTGCACGTACTTTCGCGCAGAACTGAGCAGCGTTTTGCCAGCCACAGCACAATACGATTTAGAAATTGGTTACTCGACAATGCGCTGCCAAACGTAAAGCGCTTGCCACGTTCGTCTGCAAATTTTCAGTAATTCCTTTTCCAAATCAATTGTGTCTAGGCGACGAGCCGCAGACAGTGCTGTAGCACGGCAAGGTGAAGGCAACAACGACACGATTGATTTAGGAATGGAATAAATTGCGCACGCCGAAAAAACCATCACCCGATAAAAATACGAGGAGAGAAACTTGTCCATGTCCAAATTTTTGCTCGCGCTAGTGCTTGCATTTGCCAACATCGTCGCGAATGCAGCCGCACCGAAAGTTCTTGAGCCGCCCCTTCGCGCCCATCTCGCTTTCCTTGCAGACGATTTGCTCGAAGGGCGCGGCACGGGGCAGCGCGGTGGTGACATCAGCGTCGCGTACCTTGAGTCGCAACTTGCTAGCCTTGGGCTACGAACAGTAAAAGGAAATAGTTTTCGGCAAAAAGTAAATCTGGTTGGCAGCCAACTTTTATCGCATAGCACGATCACTTTTTCCGTGGCGGGACAAACGATTTCCCCTCAACTTGGTGAGCAAATTGTCGTGGGTAATTCCACAGGCTCTACTGATTTAGTATTGGATGCACCCTTGGTGTTCGTTGGCTATGGCGTACGTGCTCCAGAAGAGAAGTGGGACGATTTCAAAGGCATGAATTTGAAGGGCAAGATATTGCTTGCAATGGTCAACGACCCACAACCAACTATCGCGGAGCCAAATCGATTTGCAGGAAAATCGCTCACCTATTACGGACGCTGGACTTACAAGTTTGAAGAAGCAATACGACAAGGCGCCGCTGGTATTTTGTTAATTCACACAAATGCATCGGCCACTTATGGTTGGAATGTTCCAAGAACGAGCTTCAGCCATGAGCGTTTTAGTTCAGAGAAAGGTGGAAACCCAATTGAAGGTTGGCTGCAAGAAGATCAGGCAAGCGCATTACTTCGGGCGGCAGGGGTTAGCTTAGACGAACTGCGCGGCTTGGCCGAGTCGCGAGAATTTGTGGCGCGCGAGTTACCTATTTCTGTGCATGCCGAATTGCATAGTCAGGTGCGCAAAATTGCGCAATTTAACGTGCTTGGCATGGTGCCTGGGACGGATGCAAAATTGAAAACGGAGGCAGTGATTTACTCCGCGCATTGGGATCATCTGGGCATAGTTGAAATGCAAGGTGCAGGCTCGGAAACTGAGAAGCAAATTTGGAACGGCGCTGTTGACAATGCTTCCGGCAGTGCGGCTTTATTGGCGATGGCGCAAGCTGCAATTACTCGTCCAGCAAAACGAACGCAAATTTTTCTTTGGCCCTGCGCAGAGGAGCAGTATCTACTTGGAAGTGAAGCTTATGTGAACGACCCTCCTTGGCCATTAGCAAAGACTGCTGCCGATCTCAACTTGGACAGCATGAATTTTGTTGGCGAGACGCGTGATATGGGCGTCGCGGGCAGCGAACGCAGCAGTTTGTTGGCATCAGCAAAACGAGTAGCGAAGCAAATGGGGCTGAAGATTGCACCTACTGTGCCAGACTTAGGTGGTGCGTACTTTCGTGCCGACCATTTCAATTTTGCCCGCGCTGGCGTACCAGCCTTTAATGTTGGCTCTGCCGTTTTTTCTGGCGATGGGCATTTTGAGTACGTCGAGGATGAAGCCAGCACGGAAAAAAAATCAGCGCAGCAAATGCGCGCATTCAAAAACGATTACCACACGGTACGCGACCGTTATGACCCGAATTGGAATCTCAAAGGCATGCTGCAACAGGCGCAATTTACACTCAATTTGGGTTGGGAGATTGCGAACACGCGCGAAATGCCTACTTGGGGAAAAGGACAGGCATTCGGCCTCATTAAACGATGAGCTAAGCAACAATGACATCGCGAGTTATTTCATTTCTAAATCAATCGTGTCGTTGTTTCCTTCGCCTTGCCGTGCTACAGCACTGTCTGCGGCTCGTCTCCTAGACACAATTGATTTGGAAATGGAATTAGTTTGCGGATCGAGAAAAACATCATTTTTGTAGCGTAATCCATGCAGTAATTGGTGCGTTAGAAATGATGTTTCGCGCTTGTCTAATGCACTCGGCCTTTGTTTGAGAAGTTAAGCAAGATAGTGCGTTTTGACTTTGGTGTAAAACTCCATCGCCATACCGCCTTGCTCTCGTGGGCCGAAGCTTGAAGCCTTGCTCCCACCAAAGGGAACATGATAATCAACCCCCGCAGTAGGGGCATTGACCATGACCATTCCCGCTTGCATTTCACGTCGGAACTGGCTTGCATGCTTTAACGAGGTAGTGCATATGCCGCCTGATAAGCCAAATGGAGTCGAGTTCGCAACTACCATGCCTTGTTCAAAGTCTTTGACTTTAATCAAGGTCGTGATGGGTCCGAAAATTTCTTCTTGGTTTAAACGTGCCGAGGGATCGTGGTTTTCAACGATCGCAGGGCTGAAAAAATAACCGTCACCACTTAAGCGTTTTCCTCCCGCTAACAGCGAACCACCTTCCGTCGTGCCGATGTTGATGTAGTCAAGGTTTTTGCACAGTTGACGTTCGTCAACCACAGGACCGATTTGCGTTTTGGGGTCTAAGGCGGCGCCGACTTGTAGTGCCGCTGTACGGGCAATCAATGCTTCGCGAAATTGCGCGTAAATGCCTTCCGTTACGATGGTTCGGCTCGATGCCGTGCAACGCTGACCCGTCGAGTAAAACGCCCCATTGACAGTGCAATCAAGGGCAACCTGCAAATCTGCATCATCGAGGACGAGCAGGGGGTTTTTGCCGCCCATTTCTAGCTGAAATTTTTTCATGTGTGTCGCGCAGTGCTGGGCGATTAGTTTGCCGGTTGCGGCTGACCCGGTAAAACTAATCGCATCAACCGATGGGTGTTCAACCAAGGCCCTGCCTGCGATGCCATCGCCCATCACCAGATTAAACACTCCCGCTGGCAAGCCCGAGCGATGAATAATTTCCGCCAAGGCCCAGGCGCTGGCAGGCGTCAGTTCGGCTGGTTTGAACACAACCGCATTGCCGCAAGCCAGTGCGGGTGCAATTTTCCAGGCGGGGATAGCAATGGGGAAATTCCAAGGCGTAATCAGCCCCACCACACCAACAGCCTCACGCGATACCACAACGTCCATATGCGCTCGCACGGAGCTAATGGCGAGGCCGCCAATGCGCACCGCTTCTCCCGCAAAGTACTTAAAAATCATACCGGCCCGACTGACTTCGCCGATGGCTTCCGCGAGGATTTTGCCTTCTTCACGCGCGAGCAGTGTGCCTAACTCCGTTTTACGCGCCAAAATTTCGCTGCCTATAGTGTCTAGCACATCGAAGCGTTGCTGCGGCGTCGCGCGCGCCCAAGCTGGTGCAGCTTGCCTTGCAGCCTGCACGGCAAGGTCGACCTGGCTTGCATCAGCGTCGGCAAATTCACCGATGATTTCTTGCGGGTTAGATGGGTTCAAATTCGCCCGACTCACGTCGCTGGCTTTCCATTCGCCGCCAATAAGATTTGCTTGTTGTTTCATTATCTTCTTTCATTTTGAATGCTACTGAAGCAGAACGGGCAACGCTTTAATTTTGCGTTCTTACGCCGCTGGCGAGTACAAGCTTCGCGGCGATTGAACTTTTTATGGAGAAGTTTCATGCCGACAAGTATTGTAAAAAAGCTTTGTTAAATATTGCAATATTGTGACAATTTGGCTATTTAGTTATTTTTATAATATACAATTGAAATTGTAAATTTTAGCTTGAATAAATAATTAACTAATCCACATTTGATCTTACTTTTTTACAAAACTTGTTTGAATAAGCAAGTATAAAAGAACCCGTCTCAATTGAAATTATTACATGCTTTGAAGATGCCTTTGATTACCATCACACCGTCGCAAGTAAGCCAAACCCATCATCATTTGCATGACAATCCCGCTTTGGCTGAAGAAATTGCGAAAAATTCCTTCAGCGAAATCCTATTTGATGCCTTGCCTGATGTGGTTTTTTACGCCAAAGATCGCCAAGGTCGTCTCGTTCTCGCGAATCAAACTTTTTTACGCCGTTACGGTTTTAAAAGCAAGCAAGCGGTGCTGGGACATACCACTGCAGAGCTGTGCATTTTAAAAAGTGCAGAAGCGACATTTTTCGCGGAACAAGATTGCCAAATATTGGAAAGCGGTTTGGAGTCCACTGATGGTCTCGAGTACCGCTGTTATCCCGAGCGTGATTATCACTGGTGCGTAACAAAAAAAATCCCCCTGTTTGACGCCGATCATCAGGTCGTTGGCTTAGCATGCGTAACGCGCGATTTGCCTTTGCCCGACCAACGTCATCCCATGTATCACGGCATTGTTGCGGCCGTGAGGCATTTGCATTCGCACTTTACAAAGACCATACAAATGGCGGATCTCGCCCATGTGACTGGCCTCTCAATTCAGCAGGTTGAGGCGAGTTTTCAGAGCATTTTCACGATTACCATTCGTCAAATGCTCCTTAAATTGCGTATGGACGCAGCCTTGTCATTGCTCGCTGACACCACAAAAAATCTCGATGCGATAGGCGTGGCGTGTGGTTATCATGATCAATCTGATTTCATCAAAATATTTAACCTAACAGTGGGCATGGAACCACAGGCTTATCGCCTTGCAGCTTCGCAAAAGCCAGCAATTGCTAAGCGTGGTGCTTAGAAAATTTTAGAAGCCCCAGCGCAGCGGATCCTCGGGCTTAAGAAGCAAAGTTGCCTCGCCGTTCACATAGGCAAAGCCCTTAATGCTAGGAATGATTGATCTTTCTTGTGCGCCATTTGGGCTGTCTTCTGCCCAAACAAAACTTCCCTCGAACACACTGCCCAAGATGCTTTCTTGTCGCCAGACATCGCCTGGTTTGAGTTGACCATCGTTAGCGAGACAGGCGAGTTTTGCACTCGTACCTGTGCCGCATGGTGAACGATCGTAGGCTTTGCCTGGGCACAATACAAAATTCCGACTGTGATTTTTTGCATTGACAGGCGCAGCGAACAGCTCAATATGATCAATCACTTCGCCAGCAGGGCCAGTGATGTGATCGGCAGCGAGCTGTTCGCGCACTTGCCAGCAAAATGCAGTTAAGGCATCCGTGTTTTTCAAGTCGATTTCTTGTTGATGTTCGCCTATCAAGAAAAACCAGTTTCCCCCCCATGCCACATCGCCAACCACATCATCAAACGTGGGAAGGCGCAATTTGACTTTGTGACGAAAGCGAAATGCTGGTACGTTGTGCACAGTTACCCCGCCATCTGCATGTAATTCAGTCGCAACAACGCCCACGGGCGTTTCAATATGGTGTCGACCTGTGGTGATTTTTCCTTGATGCGCTAGGCTTGCAATGTAGCCCATCATGCCGTGGCCACACATGCCAAGAAAACCTACGTTATTAAAAAAAATAACTGCGCCAGTGCAGCGTGGGTCGCTTGGCGCGCAATCAAGTGCGCCCACCATCACGTCAGAGCCTCGCGGTTCGCCAACTACGGCGTTCCGAAAATGATCGAAGTCGTCGCGAAATAACTGTAAGCGTTGCAGTAAGCTGCCTTCGCCAAGGGCTGGGCCGCCAGCCACAATTAAACGTGTGGCTTCACCGCCAGTATGCGAATCGATTACCTGTATTTTTTGCAGTTCGCTCATGACCTAGTTGTTGGCGGCTGTATTGTTGTTTGCGCCATCATTGAACTGTGCGAGTGATTGACGTTCGCGGTTCACGACAAGGCGTGTGACATCGGGCCGCGAATAGTGACCGGCGACATCGAAATTTTGTCTTTCTTGTCGCACGAATTTCTGATCTAGCGTTGCGACAAGCAAGGTTTCGATGTCGATGGTTGGTGGAATGATCCAACTACCATCCGGCGCGGCAATGCAGGAGCCACCATTCGCTAAAATTGCAGGGCAGTGCACCAAAATCTCTTCCAAATGCGGCGTGTTATGTGGAAAGTCTTCGCGCCGCATCAGGCCAGAAACGGCGATGCTATAGCACCTTCCTTCTTTTGCGACAAAGCGTGTAATGTCTTCCGTGTTGCGGGCGTTGCCAGGCCAAATACTGACGTGTAAATCTTCACCCTGCGCATACAGAGCGGCACGCGAGAGTGGCATCCAATTTTCCCAACAGTTCAGGCCGCCGACGCGAAAACCATCCAAAGCGTGGGTGCGTAAGCCATGCCCATCGCCGGGCGACCAGGTTAAGCGTTCTTCGTAAGTCGGCATGAGTTTTCGATGCACGGAACCGATCTCGCCATCAGGGCCAATATAAACGCAAGAGCAATACAGGCTGTAACCACCGCGCTCTATCGGGCGCTCCGCGCAACCGAGCATCACTGCAATTTTTAGGCGCGCGGCGTTATGGCAAATGTCATCTAAATCACCCGCATCGATACGAATCGCCTGATCAACGTAATGGGCGTGAATCTCCTTTTGGCGCGGTGAGTTAAAACTTGCACCGTCGGTCAAATCAAGCCAAAAAGGATAACCAGGCAATAAGGTTTCACCAAAACACACCAAACGACATCCTTGCGCCGCCGCTTTTTCTATGTACTGAATGATCTTTTTCGTGGTCGCAGCGCGGTCGAGCCAAACGGGCGCAATTTGCGCAAGGCCGACCGTGATGTGCTGGCTATTTTTTTCTAGGGACATGGCGTGCTTTCGTTTTTTTGTGTTGAGCATGGAGACGAAACTTCGATGAAAACCGGCGTCGTCGAGTTTACCGTATTTTGATTTTCATTCAACCGATGGACGAAGCTTGGCATGAGATAATGCTAGGCAACGATTTTGAAAGCATTTTTAGCATGAATTTAGCAAACAGCGAGCGGCAGCCCGGCTATTCTGATCGCGCCAATCGACGTTTGATGGGCGGCTTGCTGTGCTCGCTTCTCTTGCACGCAGTGTTTCTGTCATTGCAATTTGGCGTAAAGGGTTTTGATGTCAGTGGATTGACATTGCCATGGGCAGACCGCGAGAAAAACGCGCCATTGCCTCCATTGTCAATTCAACTGGACTTACAAACGAATAATCCAACGCCAATACCGGAGCAGCCTCAGCCGCCACCAGAACGCCCTGTTGCGCGCGAAGAAAAACCACCAGTAACGGGTTTGCAGCTTGTGACCTTGCCGCCAGTTCCGGCGTTTGTGGCGCCCGCAGCCTCGAAGAAAAGCCCGCCAGTAATAAAAATCGTGCGTTCCAAAGCCTTGCCTGCGCCAAGCCAAGCGCCTGCGCAAATCCTTAACCCTTTACAACAGCAACTTGAGTCGCCGATTGCGCTGATCGCACAAGATAAAGTGCGCGACGATAGCTTTAAAGTGGCTGCGCCCGATCCAGATGAAGTGGCACAAACGGCGGTCGACAAGAAGATTGTGAATCCCACGCCGACACCCGCACCAACGGCAGATCCGCCTGTTGATGCGGCAAAGGAGGGCGAGGCGATTGCCGCTGAAAGACTGCTTCTCGAGCAGCGAGAAGAGGCGTTGGCTTTGCAAAAGAAGAAGGAGACTGAGCAAGCGCTTGTATTGGCGCAGGTGGAAGCGGCGAAACAAAAAAACGTGAGGAAGACGCTCTCTTGCAAATCGAAGAGAACAATCGGCAAGCGAAAGCACTTGCCTTAGCGCGGGAACGTGAGCAGGAGCGGGAACAAGAAAAGAAACGCCAGCAAGAACAGCAAGAACGGGAAAGACAGCTCGCTCAACAGCAAGCGCTGCAAATAGCGCAACAACAAGCGCAACAACAAGCGCAACAGCAGCTTGCGCTTGAAGAAGCGAGAAAAAAAGAGCAAGAGCACTTGCAACAACTGGCGGAAGAACGAAAGCGACAGGAGCGACAACGACAAGCAGAACAGCAACTAGTAGAACAGCGTGCAGAACAACAGCGTATTGCGGAAATTGAACAGCGTAAGAAAGTCGAAGAGCAAGCTGCGCGTTCGCGTCAACTATTACTTGAACAAGCCAAGCTTGTAGAGGAATTGGCGGCAAAGCAAAAGCAGCAAGCATTAGAACGCCAAAAACAAGCAGAGCAAAAGTTAGCTGAGCAAAAACTAGCGGAGCAAAAACTAGCAGAGCAAAAATTAGCGGAGCAAAAATTAGCGGAGCAAAAATTAGCGGAGCAAAAGTTAGCGGAGCAAAAGTTATTTGAGCAAAAGTTAGCTGAGCAAAAACTAGCAGAACAAAAACTAGCAGAACAAAAACTAGCAGAACAAAAACTAGCAGAGCAAAAACTAGCAGAGCAAAAACTAGCAGAGCAAAAACTAGCAGAACAAAAACTAGCAGAACAAAGACTCGCTGAACAGCGTGCGCGTGATGCTGCCGCTTTGGCAGCGCGCGCGGCCACACCGACGCCCTCGTCAGGAGCGGCCGGCACTGGTGCAGGGGCAGGCGATACACCTGCGGCGAACATCGTGTTACCCAAGAGCTTGCTCGGTGGCGATTTAGTCAGCCGAGCGCGTGAACAAGCGAAGGGTCTTGATCTTTTGCGCGGCGTGCCGCCACTGCCGCGTCGGCCAGAGTTTGAGGACCGTTCGCGCCGCCGTGTTTTTCTTGGCAGCGCGGATCAAGATGTCCCTTTAAAACTGTATGTCGACGCTTGGCGTAACAAAATTGAGCGCAACGGCAACCTGAATTATTCGCAGACGGCAAAAGACAAGGCACGCGGTGACCCTGTGGTCGTAGTCGGAATTCGCAGCGATGGCAGCATTGACGACATTACCATCGTGCGTTCAAGTGGACGTGCTGATTTAGATGAAGCGGTGCGGCGAATCATTCGAGTCAATGCACCTTATGCAGCGTTTCCACCCAACGTGGTCGGAAAGTTTGATGTGGTCGAGATTCGAAAAGTTTTCAGCTTCGAGGAAACCTTGAAAGTGTTGGACGAGGGGCGTTAAGTTTAGGCACCAAAGTGAATATTTTTCAGCCTGTGTTATCTTAGGTTTAAAGCATACTCCTGCTTTTTTGTAATTTTATTATTGATATGCGCTTATTAATAAAGCGATCTCTAAAAATACAGGTTAGTGTATGCCTGTTTTAACGCTATGTTCAGATTGCGTGTTGATGAAATTAAATAGTAATGAAAAAGATCAAAACCTCTCAACACAGAGACACAGAGACACTGAGAAAAGCAAAATGCCGCTGCTCTTTCTCATTGTTTTTCCTCTGAGCCTCTGTGTCTCTGTGTTGAATGGTTTGTTTTTTCTTCGTAATACGAACCTTTACTTTTATCAACATTCAATCTGAACATAGCCTGTTCTAAGGCTGTATTTTGATAAAGCTTGGTGAAGTTTTGTGGTCGAATATATGGCTTTGCCTATGCCGTTTGAATTGAAGCCTCATCACAAAAAAGTGCAGCGTCGCAGAAAAATTTGGTGTTCTCTGCGCCCTTTGCGCCTCTGCGGCAAGGTTTTTTTTACCTCAATACGCAGGCGATGATGTTCGCCGATATTGATTCTTACATCGCATCGCCACGCCGTATGCAGTGCTTGCCAGCTTGTTTTCCGGCATACATGGCGGCATCGGCTCGGCGTAACAAGGTTGCGGTGTCGTGTCCATCCATAGGCGCGAGCGCGTAGCCTATAGTCAAGCCGACACGGCAAGTATGTTCAGCCAGCATAAACGGGTAGTCCAAGGCGCGTATCAATTTCTCGCCCAACTCTAACGCTTGTTGAGGGTTGTTTAAGTCCTTAGACATCACCACAAATTCATCACCACCTAAGCGCGAAATCACGTCGGATGTGCGCAGATTGGTTCTTAAACGTGCGGCGACTGCAATCAGTAACTCATCGCCCACATCATGCCCATATTGATCGTTGACTTGCTTAAACCCATCCAAATCCATCATATACACGGCCAAGATATGACTTGCACTCGCGTGCTTCACGCTTGTGTCGATAGAGTGGTGCAGGCTGCGACGATTTGGTAAGCCAGTAAGCGGATCAGAATGCGCTAAGAAATGGAAGCTATCGCGTTCGCTGCGCGCCTGCCGCATTTCATCTTGAATGGCTTTTGTACGCAGCCCAAGGACGGCCATGAACACCAACATATCGAAGGTGGCACCGAACTGGTAAGAATGTTGAGTCCAAAAATTAGCGGGTATATAACCTTTGATAACACCTGAAAGAATTGCCGCTGCAAACAAGTAGAGCGTCCAAGCAACCAAGAAATAAACTCCCACTTTGTCGCCACGGCGCGCCCGTCCAATAGCCCCTGGCAAGCCTAGTACGGAGGGCATGATGCCTATGGTGCTAATCGCTTTGGCCACCGTTTGGGTGTGTATCAAATCAAAACAATAGGCAATCCCAATCAGGACATTGATACATGCACCTAACTTCATCAAACGGCTAAGCCAGCGATTTCCATCGGCGCCATCTAAGGCTTGCTCAATAAATAGAAATAAACCTGTCGATGCGCATAGCGCAGAAAGACCGCCCGCATGTAATTCAAACCAAGTATTGCCAAACCAGACGTATTGCGAAGCGACGCCAAATTGATGCAAAGAAAAAAACAAACTACCAAAGACCAATATCGCGTATTTCAGAAATAAGGGTTCTTTTAGATTGATCCATTGCGCTAAGCTATAGATCAGCAAACACAATGCCAGACCCGCGAGTACGCCTTGCAACATCTCTTCTGCCAAGGCATTCGCATGGAATACCGATGGTTTGCTGAGGGTAATGGGCAAAATATATGTGCCGTTGCTGACCACCCGTAAATACAATTCGTATTCCGCGCCTGCCTGGGTTCTCAGCCCGAATGAATGACTTCGGCCCCAAATGGGGCGTTGTTCATAGGCTTGTAGATTCCCTAGGATCGTTTGTTGCACAACACGGCCACTTTGCGTCAAATAGACCTCAATGCGGTTGAGTGGCGGGTAGTCAATATCCAAGACCCACAGGCCATCGCCGTCCGCTACCTTTAAAGGCAGATGCATCCAAATCGCTTCGGTACGTAGGCCTAGGGTACCAACGGCGGTGGTGGGGCGCATAAATTGTTCCGGCGTCGCCATGACTTGCTCCAGATTCAGTTTTTTGGACGCGTCTGGCAGGATGCGGATGGCTGACCAAGGCATGACTTTTGGCGTGCTTTCTTCAAGCGTAATGCGGGTTTCTTTGGTATCGCTCGTTGCGTTTGCAATTGCATGCAAACCGAGACACAGACTGGTAACGAGAAGTATGAATTGCAGAGATCGAAATAATGCGGCGCTCAATGTGGCTAACAACGATGAAAATTGTTTAGTCATGGGGCGGGAAAATCGATTCAAAGGAGAGATTTGGCGTGCAAAAAAACGTGCAAGGCCGAGTATGATTTTGCTTGGGTTTTTCTGTCAAGCAGGAATTGTGCGGCAGAGCAGGATAAGTGTATTTTTGCGCGCTGTTTGATCCATCCAACTTGGGCGAATTGACTTGACAAAAGACGCTGCGCCGTTTGGCAATTACGACAATTTCAGTGCTGCGGTGAGCCAGACTTCGGCATCATCTTTGTTTGTAAACGCTTTAAATTGAAGCCCCGCATTTTGATAACACTTGGCAAACAAGGGCGGCATGAGTGTTGCACCTTCGACGCTTGCGCTAACAACGAATGCGGTTGCAAAGGGCGCATAGGATTGTGCTGCGCTGTTTTTTAGATAATTGGCATAGAAATCGAGTGTGGGCTGCGAGGCGAGCGCACTACGATGGAAAGTCACAATATGTCCCCAACGTCCTTTACCATGCATTTCTTTTACAACCTGCTTCTTTACCATGGTGTAGGCCTGCACAAACTCATCGTTAAACGGCCCCCAAGCTTCTGAGTGAGCAAGGTTTTCTTTTATAGTGACCTCGACTAAGCCGTGGGCGCGGAAACGCCCATGATCATTGTCGGCGGTACTAAGTTTGTTGAAGGATTCCATGTAATAAAAATTTCAGCGGGTAAGTTAGAGCCTTGCTAGGTGCGAGCTTGTACCGAAACGTGTGCGGCGTTACGATCACTTGAACCCAGATTTTCCATTAGGCGCGCTTACATTGCTATTGGCGAGCTGGCGGCGCATTTTCGGTCATTTTCGCTTCTCTTCGTTGCCAATAGCTCGCTATTGGCGCCTCATTCGCAACGAAACTGCCTCGAAGAGCGCCTCGAAGAGTGTCTCGAAAAGTGCATCCACCATCGTCGCAAATCCTCATGGAGTATCTGGGTTGAATTATCGCAGTGGCGCGACTAAATAGGCGAAATTCTTTGCGAAAAATGACAAAGATTAACGATCATCGCCACTAAAAGCGCTCCCCTTAGCGCTCTTCCATGCCCCGCTGCGCGTTCATCCAGTGGTTCTTGGTGGTGAATCGATCTTCTAGCTGATTCATGCGCGTTGACGCTTTAACATCGTGCCCCCATGTTCGTACAGTATTGTTGACATGCTCGTTTAAATGCTCAGGCAAATTGAGCGGCCGTGTTTGGTCCAGCAACAATTTGCTCATCAGGTGGTAGCCTAAGGTACGCACAAATAGTCGTGAGAGTGCGAAGTGCGGGTCAATTAGGCGCATGGCGCCATCGATGACTCTACAAATCGAAATCAAACCCCAGAAAAAAGCGCGAGACCACCAAGGGGCACGATTGGCTACGCCAATTTTATCTGCTTGGCGGCTGCCGCATAGATAACGCGTCATGAGTACAGGAAAATGTTTAAACAAGCTGACTGGAATCGCTTTTTCCATGGACACCATCAGCGCGTTACCTAAATGTGGCCGAGGATCGGGTTCGACTTGATGCGCGTGCGCGCGTGCTTGGATTTGCTCAAAAATCTGCTTGGCTTCGTCCATGCTGTGAGGCATCAGTTCTTCGCGTATTCCTAAAACAAAACCAACCACGTTCCAAAGGTGAAGGTAAGCTTCTTCATCCGCTGCTGGTAGCCCGATGCCAAGTCGGCGCATGCTGCGCAAAAAGACGTAGCCAAAGGTAAGCAGTGTGTAGATCAACTCCTCTTGATTGCAGGGGAGACCGTCTTCACCAATGCGCCAACCGTTGGCGAACAAAGCTTGTTTCATATCTAGCGGATTTTCAGCAACGCCTTGCGGGATGACGCCAGCGCTTTTCAACGCCCCTTGCGCATTAAAAGATTGAATTGCAGCTTCTGGGTTGCCTCGTAAAATTAAATGACGAATTGTGGCGTGAATTAAGCGCACCTTGAGAATTTGCGCGATGCCACTGCCCGCGTCGCTCGCTTCTTTCATGCCCGATTCCATCATGACAGGAAAGATCATGGCAGCGGTCGAACGTATCCTATGATC
>JAIETO010000001.1 GCA_019745005.1 Burkholderiaceae bacterium | reverse complement strand
GCAGTATGTGGTGACACCCGATCCGCAGCGACTGGCGGTACTCGGGATTGGCCTGTCTGAGCTGGCTGAAGCGTTGGAGCGCAATAATACGAGCGCCGGCGCCGGCGTACTGGTGCAAAACGGGGAAGCGCTGACCATCCAGGCCGACGCCCGGATGACAAACAGTGGCGAACTGGCCAAGACCGTCATCGCCACGCGCGGCGGCACGCCGGTCCTGCTGTCGCAGGTGGCGCAGGTGAGCGTTGGGCAGGAGCTGCGCTTCGGCTCGGCATCCGAAGGCGGTGTCGAGGTGGTCGTTGGGACGGCCGTCATGCGTATCGGCGAGAACAGCCGCACGGTGGCGGAGGCCGTCGACGCTCGCCTGAAGGAAATTGCACGTTCGCTGCCGCCCGGCCTGATCATCAAGCCGGTACTGAACCGCACACGGCTGGTCGACTCGACCATCCAGACGGTGGCCAAAAATCTGACGGAAGGAGCCTTACTGGTCATCGCCGTGCTGTTTGCGCTGCTGGGCAATTTGCGCGCCGCCCTGATCGCCGCCGCCGTCATCCCGTTGACGATGTTGCTTACGTCGGCTGGGATGTTGAAAATCGGCTTGTCAGCCAACCTTATGAGCTTGGGCGCCCTGGATTTCGGCCTGATCGTCGATGGTGCGGTGATCATCGTTGAAAATGTCCTGCGCCGCATCGCAGAGCGCCAACATGCGGCTGGCCAAGCACTCAGCAAGGCCGAGCGCCGGGAAACGGTCGCCGCTGCCGCGCGCGAAATGATCCGGCCCAGCGTCTACGGCCAGGCCATCATCATCCTGGTCTACGTGCCTCTGTTGACGTTCCAGGGCGTCGAAGGTCGGATGTTCGCGCCGATGGCCGTCACTGTCATCCTGGCGCTGGTCTTTGCGTTCCTTCTGTCCCTGACGGTGGTTCCTGCCGCTATCGCGCTGTGGCTGTCCCGGCCTGTGGACCACGCGGAGAACAAGCTGATGACGGCGCTGGGCAAATTCTATGCACCGTGGCTTGATCGCGTCTTGCCACGACCGGCCTTCATCGGCGGCCTGGCGACAGCGGCCTTTGTCGGCTCCCTTGTGTTGTTCCAAACTCTAGGGCAGGAGTTCCTCCCAACGCTGGACGAGCAAGACGTGCTGCTGCAGGTGTCGCGGATACCGGGGACATCCGTGGATCAGAGCCAAGCAATGCAATTTGACGTGGAAAAGGCCGTGGGCAAGGTGCCGGAGGTGAAGCTCGTGTTCTCGCGCACGGGCACCGCCGAATTGGCGTCCGACCCGATGCCGCCCAACCTGACCGACACCTTTGTGATCGTAAAGGATCGTTCGCAGTGGCCAAATCCATCGATGAGCAAGGCTGATCTGGTGGAAAAGATCGAGCACGCCGTTGCGGACATACCGGGCCAGAACTACGAACTGACGCAGCCTATCCAGATGCGTTTCAACGAGCTGCTGGCTGGCGTGCGCGGCGACATTGCTGTCAAGGTCTACGGCGACGATTTCGCCACCATGCTCAAGACTGCCGACAAAGTCGCCGATCAGTTACGTTTCATCGAGGGCGCGGTCGATGTGCGGGTCGAGCAGGTGCAAGGAATGCCTCTACTCGATGCCCAGCTCGACCGTGATGCAATGGCCCGTGTCGGCCTCACCGCGAAGGACGTCTTCGATACGCTGGCAGCGGCCGTGGCGGGTCGCGAGGCGGGCCATATATTCGAGGGCGACCGCCGGTTCGACGTTGTGGTCCGCATGGGCGAGAGCGCCCGCAACGATGTGGAGGCGTTGCGCCAGCTGCCCGTGCTCACGCCGGGCGGCAAATTTGTGCCGTTGGGTTCAGTGGCGCGGCTGGAGCTCGGGAAGGGGCCGAGCCAGATCAGCCGTGAAAACGGCAAGCGGCGCGTGGTCGTACAGGCAAACGTACGTGGTCGCGATATCGCCGGCGTCGTCAAGGACGCCCAGAACGCCATCGATGCCAAGGTGACGCGTCCGCCCGGTGTCTGGCTGACCTGGGGCGGGCAGTTCGAAAATTTGGAACGCGCACGCCTGCGCCTGGCCGTGGTCGTACCGGCGTGCTTCGTGCTGATCGTGGGTGTGCTTTACTCGGCGGTCGGTTCCTGGCGTGCGGCGGCGGTCGTCTTCACCGGCGTGCCGTTGGCCCTGATCGGTGGGGTGCTGGCGCTCTGGCTGCGCGGCCTGCCATTTTCAATCTCCGCTGCGGTGGGCTTTATCGCGCTCTCCGGTGTCGCTGTCTTGAACGGGCTGGTGATGGTGGGGGCGATCGATGAACTGTCGAAGTCGCAGCCGTGGGAAAGCGCGGTGCGCACCGGAGCGCTTCGCCGATTGCGACCGGTGTTAATGACGGCGCTGGTGGCCTCGCTCGGGTTCGTGCCGATGGCTCTGGCCAACGGCGCTGGGGCGGAGGTGCAGCGGCCACTGGCGACCGTGGTGATCGGCGGCTTGATATCGACAACGCTGCTCACGCTTCTGGTGCTACCCGCACTCTACCGTCGGTTCGGCACTCCGCTAGTGCCGAAAAGCGAACAACAGGACGTGTGATTTGCCAAGATAGATCGCCACCATTGGCAGCTGGCGTCAACTTTTGACGTCAGCTAATTTGCATCGCCTTGAACGTCATCATCATTTTTTGACCTACCGAGGGTCATGCGTGACCTTCGATGGGTCAAATTTGACCTGTATTGGGGTCATCTGTTCTGGCGTTCGCATCGACTGAGGCACTGGCACATAAATAATTGTTCGGCAGTTGCTTCACGGCCTGATTCTGCATATAGAATTGTCGACGTTTTAAGTTCTGCATTGTGTTGTTTGTCCAGCCGCGCATTGAATGTTGCCCCATGCTGCCGGGCCTACATGAAGTACGTGGCTCAACCGCATAGGAGCCTGAGCCTTGAGCAGCATTCATGAAACTGCGTATCCGCGTTTCAAACCGGAGCTGACGCAGCGCGAACTGGAAGACGTATACAGCCCTAGTGACGAGGACCACAAATTTGTTCGTCGCAATGCCCGCACGGATCCGGCTCGGCTGTATCTCGTACTGTTATTGAAGACATTGCCGAAGCTGGGCTACTTTCCCTTGTTGAACGAAGTTCCGGCCCCAATTGTGTCGTTTCTCGGAAAGGCGATCGGCGCGCGATCGGTCGCGGCAAAGGATCTTCAAGCCGAGGAAAATCGACCTAATTCGCGCCAGCGTTGGATGGAGGCCATCCGGCCATATTTGAAAATCAGGCCAATCGACGACCACACATATTCCGCCATTCAGAACGCGGCTACTGAGGCGGCCCAAACCAAGCACGAACTGGCTGATATCATTAATGTGGTCATTGAGGAATTGGTTCGCCAGCGCTTCGAACTTCCCGCATTTAGCACGCTCCATCGAAGGGCATTGAAGGCACGCAGCGAAGTCAACGACCACTTTTTCCAGGGCCTCGTCGAACCTCTCGCACCACCTGTCATCGCCCGTTTTGACGCGATGCTGGTTCCGGCCGCGCCGCCAGGCGTCAGCGGCTGGCAGCAGCTCAAGCAAGACCCCAAGAAACCGACCAACACGGAAGTGCGGCAGTATCTGGAGCACCTCCAATGGCTCAAGAGCTGGGCGACGCAGCTGCCAGCCATCTCTCATATCCCGGTAGTGAAACGCAGCCAGTTCGTCCATGAGGCACGTGCGCTTGATGTGGCCGACATGAAGGCGCTCAAGCACAATAAGCGCTACGCGCTGATGGTGCTGCTGTTCCATGCTCAGTTGAGCAAGTCGCTGGATGACGCGGTGGAGATGTTTATTCGTAAGCTACGAAAAATCCATTCCGGCGCGGAAGAGCAACTGCGGCGATACTATCTGGAGCACCAGAAGCGCGCGGAAAAGCTGATCATCCAGCTGCGGGATGTCCTCGAAGCCTTTTTCGAGGGCGAAACCGATGAGGAGAAGGGAGCGCGCATCGCCGCTGCCTTCCATGACGAACCAGGCAATCTGCTCGTCGAATGCGATGAGCACATAGCCTATGCGGGAAACAACTACCTACCGTTTATGCTGGCGCCGTACCAGGTGCAGCGGCCCTTGCTACTGAACTGTCTCAGTTTGCTCAATCTGGAATCGACATCCGCCGACCAGTCACTCATCGATGCGATTCGCTTCGTCTTGGCCCATCGCCAGAGCCATCGCGAATCGTTGTCCATCGCCGGAACGAATATCAATCTGAAGTGGATACCGGAAAAATGGCGCAAGCTGGTTACCGGTCAGCGCACCGTTGACCAGGTTTCCGAGGTGAGCCGAAAATATTTTGAGCTCTGCGTGCTTACCGAAACAATGCGGGAACTGCAGTCTGGCGATTTGTACGTCGCAAACAGTGACCAGTTCAGCGACTACAGAACGCAGCTCGTTGAGTGGGACGAGTACCAGGCACAGGTGGAGGAATATGGTGCGATGCTTGGCTTGCGGACCGACCCGAAGGAATTTTCTGCGGCTCTCAAGACCTCCCTTGCGAAGACGGCTGCTGCCGTCGATGCGGGGATGCCAGAAAACGAGCACGTTGATATCATCGGTAACGAACTGATTCTGCGCAAGCACGCCAAAGATGCCAAGCCGGAGGCACTGGAAAAAATCGACAAGATTCTCACCGAGCGCCTGCCCGAAAAAAATATCCTCGACATCTTGGTGGAGTCAGAAGGCTGGCTGGATCTGCACAAGCTGTTTGGCCCCTTGTCTGGCTTCGACTCCAAAGTGGATGATCCACGGCGACGGTTCATCACCACGCTGTTCTGCTATGGCTGCAACTTAGGCGCCACACAAACCGCGCGCTCGGTCAAGGACTTGAGCCGTAAGCAGGTGGCCTGGCTGAATTTGCACCACATCACCGAAGAGCGACTGGAAAAGGCCATCGTGCAGGTCATCAACGCTTACAATAAGTTCTTACTGCCGAAATACTGGGGAACGGGCAAGAGCGCGTCGGCCGACGGCACCAAGTGGAACATGTACGAGCAGAACCTGCTGTCCGAATATCACATCCGGTATGGCGGTTACGGCGGTATCGGCTATTACCACGTGTCCGACATGTACATTGCGCTGTTCAGCCATTTCATTCCATGCGGCGTTTACGAGGCCATCTACATCCTTGATGGCCTGATCAAGAACGAGTCGGAGATTCAGCCCGACACGCTGCATGGCGACACGCACGCGCAAAGCGCTCCTGTATTTGGGCTGGCCTATCTGCTGGGGATCAACCTGATGCCGCGCATCCGGAACCTGAAGAGTTTGGTGTTTTATAAGGCTGACAAGGGAACGCGTTACGAAAACATTAATGGCCTTTTCAGTGAGTCTATTAACTGGGAACTCATTGAAACGCACTTGCCGGACATGCTGCGCATCGCGCTGTCGATCAAGGCCGGTAAGATTACACCGTCGACAATCCTGCGACGCCTGGGCACCGCAAGCCGCAAGAACAAGCTGTATTTTGCGTTCCGCGAGCTGGGGCGGGTTGTGCGCACCGAGTTTCTGCTCAAATACATCGGCGACGTTGAACTACGAAAAACGATCCAGGCGGCCACCAACAAGAGCGAAGAGTTCAACCAGTTCATCAAGTGGTTGTTCTTCGGGAACCAGGGCATCATCGCTGAGAATGTACGCCACGAGCAGCGCAAAGTCGTGAAGTATAACCAGCTGGTGGCCAATCTGGCCATCCTTCACAACGTTGAGGCCATGACGGGTACGCTGAAGGAAATGCAGAGGGAAGGGTTCCCGATCGATGAGGAAATTTTGGCTGGCTTGGCGCCGTATCGGACGGAGCACATCAACAGGTATGGTGACTATACCTTGGACCTAGAAAGAAAGGTGCCACCAATGAATTACAAAACGAGAATTCTTCAGTAAATCAAATGGTTACGACGGGATTTGAGTTTTTTTACACGAATCCCGGCCGACCCTCAAATTAGATTGGATGTCCGAAACCACCAAACAAGAAGCCTATAAGAAGCTCGATACGCTTTTGGTGAAAATTGGTTACCCCGATGTGTGGCGTGATTACAGCCAATTGAAGTTGGACGCAGATTCGTTTGCCGTCAACAATATGCGCGCTGCTGAGTTTGAGTTTAAGCGCAATCTTGCAAAATTGGGGCAGCCGATTGATCGCAATGAGTGGGGTATGACAGCGCCAACGGTCAATGCTTATTACAACCCGACTATGAACGAAATGGTTTTCCCGGCTGGAATTTTGCAACCACCTCTATACCACGTGAATGCTGATTTGGCTGCCAATTATGGCAATACGGGTGCCACCATCGGGCACGAACTGACTCACGCATTTGATGATGAAGGGCGCCAATACGATGCCCAAGGCAATTTGAAAAGTTGGTGGACAAAGGAAGACGAAAAGAATTTTCTCACCAGAGTGACAGCGATTGAAAAGCAATTTGATGAATTTAATCCGATTGACCAATTGCACATCAATGGCAAGCTGACGGCGGGCGAGAATATCGCGGATTTAGGCGGCTTAAAAATTGCCCTTAAAGCCATGCAAAACGCATTAAAGAAAACCCCGCAAGCCGAGAAGATTGATGGCTTCACACCAGAACAACGTTTCTTCATTGCGAATGCACAGAGCTTCAGAGGTTTAATGCGTGATGAAAGTTTACGTTTGCAACTTGCCACGGACCCCCACGCGCCTGAAAAATATCGTGTCATTGCGCCTTTGGCGAATATGCCAGAATTTACTGAGGCGTTTAAGTGTTCGGCTGATCGTTCACCTCTGCGTGAGCCAAGTAAGCGTGTGAATATTTGGTAATCGGTATATTTAGCGATGGCACATTTAGAAATGGCGCATCGGCTTGATTAAAAGCGATGCGCCATTTTTTTATCCTTACGCAAAGATCGTGCGACACGTTCATTTGCGCAATTCGACAATCTAGATTTTCTCCATTTCTTCTGGATCTAAAGCAATGACATGCGTCTGGAGTTGGCCTTTTTCGTCGTGCCACTCACGCATGACACAGGCTTGACCTTCTTCATCAATCGCAATGATTTTGAAGAAATTCCCAATCATGGATTCGATCAAGATACGTTCGTCTGCGGGAAAACTTTTGATAAATTTTTTGTCCAAGGTCAACACACGCACGATGTCACCAAGGACGAGTGGATTATTCTTATGGTCAAGCAGTTTCGAATCTGACATAAGTTCTTTGTCGTTATTTGTATTAATAAAAATAGTAAAAAATGGCAGTATGCATAAAAACTATGCTATTTGCGCTTTATTTATAAGCGCAGTATAAAAATACCGCCCTTAGTATTAAGATTTCTGCTTGGCTTTTTCTCGGCCTATCCAATACAGCCCGAGCACAATCAAAGCATAGGGTAGGAGGGACAAGCCATTGGCACTCGCACCTTCAAAAAACGGGTTATGTGCCGTTGCCCAGTCGTTTAGGGTTTTATCAAAGTCAGTCAAGATGCCTGCAGTAAAGGCAATGACAATACCCCCCAATGCGCCACCCGCAATATAGCCTGAAGCCAACAAGGTGCCCGAGCCGCTATCGCCTTTGGCTTGCATTTCTTCATCGCTGAGATTTTTGTTTTCCTCTAATTTGTGGTTGCGACGATCTACTAGCCAACGAATCATGCCGCCAACAAATAAAGGCATCGAGGAAGAAAGCGGCAGATAAACACCCACCGCAAACGCTAAGGAGGGAATGCCTGCCATTTCTAAAACCACGGCAATCATGACGCCGAACAAGACCAGGGTCCAAGGCAATTGTTGATCAAGAATGCCCTTGATGATGTATGACATCAGCACCGCTTTGGGGGCGTCGTACTTTTTCACTTCCGTGCCATCTGGCCGTTTTGTGTGCGTGCCATTGATGCCAGGGTCCACCAAATACACGGCCTTACCTGCATTATCAACAAAATATTTACCTGCTGGGCCGCCTAATGCATCGGTCTTGTGCCACACCTTGTAGCTTGCGGAATCTTGTTCAGCTTGTGGGCCTTGCAACTTACCGACTTCGCTTAACTTTGACACGTCCGTCGTTAACATAGGTGCGACTTCAGCAGCGGGCACATAAACTGTGCCAGCGTCGTTCAGTTTTAACAGAATTGGACCCAAAATTAAGGCGGAGGAGAGGGCGCCGACCAAAATAGCGTACTGCTGTAATTTCGGTGTTGCACCCAAAATGTAGCCTGTCTTCAAGTCTTGCGAAGTTGTGCCTGCATTGCTTGAGGCAATACAAACAATTGCGCCAACGGAAAGCGCAGTCACATAATATTGCCCACCAGTCCAGCCCATAATTAAAAAGATCAGGCAGGTGAAGAGCAGGGTGGCAACCGTCATGCCGGAAATGGGATTCGACGACGAACCGATTTCCCCCGTCAGGCGCGACGACACGGTGCAAAACAAAAAGCCAAACACGAGAATCAAAAGTGCGCCGAGAAAATTCATATGCAGCGGCGTGGCAAAACTAATCACGGCAATAATCGCCAAGCAGCCGATTAATACCCATTTCATTGGAATGTCGCTGTCCGTGCGCAGCAAAGTGGCGGCATTTTTTTCGTTTCCGCCCTTGAAGCCCGATAGGCTAGCAGACAAACTACGCCAAATGGTGGGCATTGCGCGCACTAAGCTAATCAAACCGCCTGCGGCAACCGCACCCGCACCAATATACAAAACATAGGCACCACGAATCTCATGTGGGCTCATTGCACTAATCAATTTGGTGCCGGGGTTGAGCGGCACGGTGAGTGCATCGCCAAAGAATTTAATCATAGGAATCAGCAACAAATATGACATGACGCCACCGGCAGCCATGGTCGCCGCGATGCGCGGGCCAATGATGTAACCAACACCTAACAATTCTGGCGAAACTTCTGCGCCGATAGACCCAGCTTTTAACGGTGCACCGAATGCAGCTTCAGGTGTATCTTTCCAGCCTTTGAAAGCGACGTTCAACACCTTATAAATGATACCTACCGCGAAGCCGCCAAAAATAATACGTGCGCGTTTCGATGCTTCGTCTTGGGCATGGGGATTGCGTTCTTCCCCGGCTGCCTCGCGCGATGTGTCGGTCGCTGCGGCTTTCAAGACTTCCGCGCAGGCGGTGCCTTCGGGGTATTTCAATTCCTCATGTTTCTCAACGATCATGGTGCGACGCATTGGAATCATCATCAAAATACCCAACAAACCGCCCAGTACGCCAACTAACATCACGCGCGAAATTTCTAGATCAAAGCCGAGAATTAATATGGCTGGCATCGTCACACCGAGGCCAAAAGCGATGGATTCGCCTGCAGAACCAGCGGTTTGGGTGATGCTGTTTTCTAAAATGGTGGAATCTTTTCCGCCGAGCTTATTGGTTAAACGGAACAAGGTAATCGCGATCACCGCCACAGGAATCGAGGCGCTCACAGTTAAGCCAACCTTCAGCACCAGATAAAGCGAGGAAGCACCGAAAATCATGCCAAGTATTGTGCCCATGATCAGCGCGCGGGGTGTCATTTCAGCGAGACGCGCAGAATCGGGAATGTAAGGTTTGAAAACACGCATTACTTTTTTCTCCATTATTTTATGTTGGGTCAGCGTCTCTCTTTTCGGCGCTTTCTGCTTACTTTGCCAAAACGGCAAGCAGTCCCGCATTATCCAGCTTTTTCCCGCGCCGTAGCAACGCAAAGCTAGACTGTTGTTTTCGCCTCAGTATCACTTTGACTGATTAAAGTGGGTAGAGTTTGAATCGAACGGATGGTGGGATTGCGCCAAGCCCAGTAGGCTAGAAGTAATGCAAGCAAGCCGGCAAACCCAAGCGAGAAACGCAAACCCAAGTGCTCGCCCAACCAACCGCCAATTAAGGCACCAGGTCCTGCAGGAATTAAAATCAACCAGCGCATGGTGCTTGTCATGCGGCCTAGCATGGGCTCTGGCGTGACCGATTGGCGCAGCGCTAAAAAATTAATGAAGATAAACACGCCACCAATGGAAAAGCACATCAGCATAAAAATAAATGCCACCACGCCCAGTAAGGATGCGGGGGAGAGCGCCAGTACAGACCAACCCAGTCCGCAAACGGCAACACCAAGCACCATACAAGGACCTGGACCAACAGCGCGGCTGACTCGGTGTCCAATCACGCTGGCAAAAATCGAACCGATGCCCATCGCCATGTAGCTGAGTCCGATGGCTTGTTCCGACAATCCAAGAATCCGCGATGCGAACAGAATTTGTACCACCAAGGCGGCGTTATAACTGAGTTGCCACAAACCCACCGTGATAGCGAGCGAAATCAAAATGCGATTTTTGGCGACAAAATGCAAACCTTCTTTCAGATCACGCCAAAACTGGGGCTCAGCGTCGATTTTGAGTTTTTCTTGTACGTGAATACCGCGCAGAATAATGGTTGAGGTGATCAACATAAAAGCGTCGGTAAGCAAAGCCAACGGCGCGCCCATGAGCTTAATTAATGCTCCCGCTGCTGCTGGGCCAGCAATTTCCGCCCCCGAGGTTGCTAAGGCATTCTTTGCATGCGCCTCGACCAAGCGTTCACGCGGAACAATTTGCGTTAAGACGATTTGGGCTGCAGAACCCGCCGTGGTATTGACCGCACCGATGATGAAACCCACAAAGTAAAGCCAACGCATATCCAGCCAACCCATCCACCAAGCCACCGGCACTGTTGCGACGGCGACGGAAATGACAGTCTCGCCAATGATATACACGGGCAACTTGCGCACACGATCTAGCCAAACACCGGAAGGTAAGGAAAACAAAACAAAAGGCAGGATTTCCATGAATGTTAATAAGCCCATCTGTTTCGGGCTAGCACTCAGCAAAACAGCGGCCGTTAATGGCAAAGCCAGTAAAGTGACTTGTGCGCCAAAGGAGCTGATTAATATGGAACTCCATAGACGTCGATACACTTTGTCGCGTAACAAATCATTGTCGGCAATGACAAAGAATCGCGATATTTTTCGTACTAGAAACGGTTGGACGGGTTGGGACATATAAGAGGAAAAACATACTTTCCGCGCTTTGGTGCGACGGACTACATGGATGAACTAAGACTTGCGGCGATCTCGCCAGTTTTGCAAAAGCATGGCTGGTGTAGTTTGCTTCGACACATTTTTGCGTAAAGAGTTCGCTTTGTGCACTGGTGACGCAGCGATGCTCTCCCATATCGACAAAAAAGCAAAATGAGCTCAGCCCAACCATACGAGACATAGATTACTATGAGGCTTGTTCGAAGTGTTAACCTCACTCGTGTTTTCTTTGCAAAGCAGTTTAAATTTTGGTTTAAAACTATGTTCGCAAGTTCCCTTGTTGTGATTGATTTTGAAACCTCAGGCATGAGTCCTGAACAAGGCGGGCGCATCACCGAAGTGGCCGCCTTACGAATTGTTGGCGACCGAGTCACTGAGCGTTTTGTTAGCCTAGTTAACTGTGGTGTGCGAATCCCGTCATTTATTACTCAGCTTACGGGAATCACGCAAAGAATGGTCGATCGCGCGCCGCCAGTGGACGAGGTGGTTCCACGCTTATTAGAGTTCATCGGGTCTGATGCCTTGGTCGCCCACAACGCTAGCTTCGACGAAAAATTCTTGATGGCCGAGGCGGAGCGAAATAATTTAGTGTCGCAGCATCATGCGACGATTTGCTCTGTGAAGCTAACTCGTCGTGTAATACCGGGGCTTCCCAGTTATTCACTAGGTTCGTTAGCCCGCTCACTTGATATCCAATTTAATAGCCAAGCGCATCGCGCTGAAGCCGATGCCGACGTCACGGCGCGCCTGATGCTGCGTCTGGGCACGGAATTAAAAGCAAAGTTTTCAATGCCTGAAGTGGACACTGCCATGCTCGTGGCAATTAATCGAAATAGCGCCGCGAAATTTGAGGAGGTCGTGCAAAAGAAATTACAAGCAAAACCACCAGCGAAAGCGACTTCACGTGGGCGAGTTGCTGCCTCATCGTTTGCGAAACAAGAACCGCCAAAACTTTATCGCCATTACAAAGGTGGGCTTTACGAGTTTGTTTGCGAAGCCATACAAGAGTCGGATTTGACACCGCTAGTGGTCTATAAAGCCAGCGATGGGCGTTTCTGGACGCGACCTCGATCCGTGTTTTTTGAAATGTTGGAAATTGATGGCAAACAGGTGCAACGCTTTTGCGCAGTTGACGAATAGGTTTGCAAGCTGTAATTCTTTATACTGTGTTAGGTATTATTTGATACGCCTTATTAATAAAGCGATTTAATACCTATTTTTTAATATACTCCTTATTTTTTGCGTTTTTCGAGATGGATAGTACGGATTTAGAAGTCCTCAAAACCTGCTCCACTTGGCTAAAATCTGGCCGACGTTGCCAACTCGTGACGGTGATTAAGACTTGGGGCTCCAGCCCAAGGCCAGAGGGCGCAATGTTAGCCATTCGCGATGATGGCACCGTGATTGGCTCGGTTTCTGGTGGGTGCATTGAAGACGATTTAATCGCCCGCGTGCACGCAGTCGGAATTGAGCGTGAAACGCCTGAAATTGTGACCTATGGCATTACGGCAGATGAGGCACATCGCTTTGGTCTGCCTTGTGGTGGCACCATACAACTTGCGCTTGAGCCTTTATCATCGCAATCTGTGATTGACGATTTGTTAGCACGTCTCGCACGCCACGAATTGGTCGCCCGAAGCCTCAACGTAAAGACAGGCGCCGTCGAGCATGTAGCCGCATCGTCGGGCATGACCCTCAATTTTTCGGACGACGTTTTAACGACCATACATGGGCCGCGTTGGCGCTTGCTGGTGATCGGTGCTGGCCAACTATCGCGTTTTCTTGCCCAGATTGCCTTAGGCATGGATTATCAGGTCACGGTATGCGACCCACGCGAGGAATTTCGCGACACGTGGAACGTGGAGGGCGCTAGCCTCGTTCATGGCATGCCCGATGATGTCGTGATAGCGATGCATTTAGACCCACATTGTGCCGTTGTGGCGCTCACGCATGACCCCAAATTGGACGATTTGGCGCTGATGGAGGCGCTTAAATCACCGGCATTTTATGTGGGCGCCATCGGCTCGCGAGTGAATAATGCAAAGCGACGCGAACGTTTAAAACTCTTCGACGTCACCGACTTGGAATTGCAAAAACTGCGTGGGCCAGTGGGTCTTTACATCGGTAGCAAAACCCCAGCGGAGATTGCGATATCCATTTTGGCAGAGATGACAGCGGTGAAGAATGGCGTGGCACTCCCACTCCCATTGATATAAATGTGGTGGGCGATGGGATTGCCACGTTTCACCAAGGTTTTATCACGAAGTTGAATGGTGTAGTATGCGCAAAATAATCAAAGACTTGGAGAAGAAATGAGCATTAAGTCAGACAAGTGGATTCGTCGTATGGCTGAGCAACACGGCATGATAGAACCGTTTTCGCCAGGCCAAGTGCGTGAAGAAAATGGGCAAAAAATCGTCAGTTACGGCACTTCCTCTTACGGTTACGATATTCGATGTGCCGACGAATTTAAGATTTTTACGAATATCAATAGCACCATTGTTGACCCTAAAAATTTCGATGAGAAATCGTTTGTCGACTTTAAAGGTGAGGTTTGCATCATTCCGCCCAATTCATTTGCGTTGGCGAGAACCATGGAATATTTTCGAATTCCGCGCAGCGTGCTGACGATTTGCCTAGGGAAATCCACCTATGCGCGATGCGGCATTATCGTGAACGTGACGCCGTTCGAGCCAGAATGGGAAGGTTATGTGACATTAGAATTTTCAAACACCACGCCACTGCCGGCAAAGATTTACGCGGGTGAAGGCTGCGCCCAAGTGCTGTTCTTTGAAAGCGACGAAATTTGTGAAACCTCATACAAAGATCGCGGTGGCAAATATCAAGGGCAACACGGCGTTACTTTACCGAAAGCATGATTGGTCTTAACGCCGCCATGGCGCTGCATTAAGGGGAGTCGACCTTCCTCGATAAGTTTTTCCGCCAGTTATTTTCGAGCTCATTTTGCTTAGCTGAGAAGTAATTCGCGATTTGACGTGCGTTCTCGGTTTTTACTCCTATACTGAAGTGTTTGTTTGAGACCTTTGCACAAAGTAGCGAACGGCCGAAGTTTGCTTCGAGAAGCGCACCTGGACGACTGTACAGCGAGCACGGTAGCCGGTGTCACAGAACCGATATTCGGCCGCGCAGTAGGTTGTGCAGAGGTCTCTATTTGTCGACATGCGACATTAATCCCTTCAACCGTATCAGTTAAGGAAGCGCCATGAACCAACTTTTAATCAATGATGAGAATCTCTTCCCACAACGGCGTGAGTTTCTGCATCGCTCGGCTGGGTTGGCGGTTGGCTTAGCGCTTGTTGGCGTACCAACGCTGGGCAATGCCGCAATCCACACTTTACCGCCACTGCCGTATGCAGAAGATGCGCTTTCACCTGTTATTTCCGCGAATACATTGGCGTATCACTACGGCAAACATCACAAAGCGTATGCCGACAATTTGAACAAGCTGGTCGTTGGCACCGACTTCGCCGATTTAGGGCTAGAGAAAATCATTCAGGCGAGCGCAGGCATTGCAGAGAAAACCGCGATTTTTAACAATGCCGCGCAATTGTGGAATCACACGTTTTATTGGCGCAGTTTGCGTGCTGGTGGTGGCGGCGAACCACCGCATCCATTAAAGCAAAAAATTGAAAGCTCTTTCGCGAGTGTAGACGCTTGCAAAAAAGAGTTTGCAATGGCCGCGACTTCGCAGTTTGGCAGTGGTTGGGCGTGGCTGGTGCAGGAAGGGGAAAAACTCAAAGTCGTAAAGACATCCAATGCAGAATTGCCGCTAATCAAAGGACAACGGGCGCTGCTCACCATTGACGTTTGGGAGCATGCTTATTACTTGGATTACCAAAACCGGCGCGCCGACTATGTCAATGCGGTGTTGGACAAACTCATTAACTGGGGCTTCGCAGCAGACAATTTATCGACTTAACCTAAAATACAGGCGATAAACTGTCACTGCATAGACGTCCTCAAAGAATTTTTAAGCCATAAAACCTAAATTTCGCTGGGTAAAATTGGTGATGTTTGGGAAAACATCATTGATTTGGGTTGCACTCAAACCAAACCAATTTGCCAGCGTCGCACCATACTGGTCGACTGAAAATTGCGGTAATAAACTACCAGAACCCACATCTTGGTTATGTTTTAAACCCGTTACTGGGAAATCACCGTAGATATTTTTCCCGCGCACGGCTCCGCCCACGATGAAATGATGTGAACCCCAACCGTGATCGGTGCCATCGCCATTACTGGTAAAGGTGCGACCAAAGTCTGAGGCGGTAAATAAGGTAACTTGATTACGTAAATCTGTGCCCTGAAGATTAGCTAAGACTCCGTCAAAGTAAGAAACAGCATGCGAAACTCTCGCGAGCAGGTCAGCCTGGTTTTTTGATTGGAAGTCATGCGTATCGAATCCACCAAGACTGACGAAAAATACCTGGCGTTGCGCGCCAAGTGCGCTACGTGCGGCAATGATTCTGGCGACAGTTTGCAATTGCACTGCTAAGGAGTTAGTACCAATCGCATTAGTCGCACGATTTAGGTAGGCCGTTGGTTCTGGTACGCCAGTTGGTCCTGATGGCGCCATCGCCGGACCCAATAAGCTTTGCGCGTTGATCGAACGATTAGTGACGGCAGCATGTTCTTTTTGGAACAGGTTTGAGCCATTACCCGTGATGACAGACTTTAATGGATTGGTTGCGGCAGATGAGCCGAATAAACTTCCAGATAAGCCGCCAATTGCAACCGCGCCAGACGACGTTACTTGGTACTGATTGATATTTCGCCCAGATAAAAATACAGCGTTCCCTGAAACTGAAATCGCCGTGAAAATTGGGTTAGTATTGTTTGCCGCAAGCAGGTCTCCCATACGACCACCCCAGCCATAGCGTGCGCCTTCAGGTGCGTAGGACTGCCAAAGCGATTGCTGATCGTTGTGCGAAAACAGTTTGGCTGGTAAAGGAACGCTGCCTGCTTTGTACTGCGTTAACGTTGTGGGCACGATTAGCGGTCCCACATTGCTAATAATCGCAGCGCGACCACTATCAAACAGCGTTTTCATTTCCACCATGTTCGGATGTAGCGCAAAAGTTCTACCCGCTTGCGTGGTATTCGGCACGATGGGAATGACGCCATTCGGTGTATCAACTGTAGGTAATGCGATGGAGCCGGCCTCATTCGTTGTACGTACACTCAGGTATTGGGTCCATGATGTACTGTCAGTCGCCAAGACTGTATTGGCTTGATCATTTGCGCCATACATAAACAAGCACACTAGCGCTTTGTAGCCGCCCGGTGCCGTTTGTGCCGCAGCGGACGCCATAGTGGCAAGATTGAGCGCGAATGGTCCGGCGGTTCCGCCAACCAAGGAGAGCATGGAAGACATGCGCAAAAATTCGCGTCTCGATGCGTTTGTTTTCTTCGTCATAATCGTCACCTAATTGGGTCTATTGCTGAACTAAGTATTCAGGAGAGGCCATTACCAAAAAAATTGTTAAGTACACGCGATTGCGTCGCGCAGTATCTGCGGTAGTGGCGTTGTTGGTTGGGATGGTTACCGAACCTACTGCTGTTGTCACTTTCGTTTTTAAGTCTGCGCTGATTCGATTTGCAGCGAGCAACAAGGAAATGCGATCGAACAGCTTATCTGGCGTGTCAGCCAACGCGATCAAACTGGTGTAGTTGGCTTTCACGTCGCGCGAACTTCCGGTGCCGTTTGGAATAACATCACGCATGAAATTCAGGTAACCAACAACGGAGGTTTCTGCCGTAATCTGAAATTCCGGTGCCACAAGGTTTGCGGTTGCAATTGTTGTGTTTGGCGGGACGTAACCGGACCTATAAAAATTAAACACAGTTGGCGAGCGCATCGGGGTTTGCCCGATAGAACTAAGTGGATCGTCCATGTTACTCAAGAGGAATCGACTTGATGTTGATTGCGCATCGAATGCACGCATCCAGTTTGCTAAGCGCAGCACAGGTTCCCGCAATTTGCCGAAATTGCTTGTCACTGCAGTCGGCGTACGCGCTTCGCTATCAGTCAAAATCGCTTTAACCACCGCCTTCATATCACCACGAACGCCTTGCCCGTTATTAGCAAACACTGCCGCGACTCTTCCCACGTATTGCGGGCTTGGGTTGCTCGTTACCAAACGTTGGATTAACTGATTGCTGATAAACGGGCCAGTATTCGCATGGTTAAACAATCGGTCCATCGCAACTTTTAAACTTGCCTCCGGATCAGCCGTTGTTTGAGCAGGAACGGTGACGCCCAAAAATTTCTTCTCGCTCGTCGAGTGGTATTTCGGGTAGCTTTGCATCGGCGAAATCTCTCGGTTTGCATCGGGATTGCCGCCGAAAAAACGCGTATCAGACTTATCAGGGCCAGCCCAACTCCATCCGGTAAAAACCTTTGCAAGTCCTGTAATATCTGCGTTGGTATAGGTTTCGATTGGCTTGCCGTTAGCTAGCTTCAAGGTGCCATCTTGATTTAACTCGTTCAAGCCAATCGTGAATAACTGCATGACTTCACGTGCGTAGTTTTCATCTGGCACTCGAGTTCCTGATTCCTTTTGATTGCGCAGAGACGTAAGGTAGATACCCATCATTGGGTGGAGGGATACTGCTTCCAACAAATTTCTGAAATTGCCAAACGCATGGGTCGCTAAGGTGTCGTAGTAAGATGCAACACCGCGTGGGTAGTTACTGACTGTGCTATCAGCGAAGGACACCACAAAAATCTGCGAAAGCGCAAACGTCACGCGTTGACGAAGCTGATCATCGCCTGTGGCCGCTTGCTGCCAAAATGACTCATAAAATTGATTGGCACTCAGGTTGGTACCAGCAGGTAAAGTCGCTGCAATGGATTCAACATAAGTGCGATGCAGTTTTTGTGGTTTAGCGAATTGCCCGTCGATCCATGCAGCGTAACCACTTGAGCTCACAGAACTGATCGATGTCGTGTTTGCACCAAAACTTGCTTGCGCTAGAAAACGAACTGCTTCTTCTTGGGTCGGCGCGGTACCTGTAGGAGGTGTCGTGGGTGTTGTTGGCGGCTTAACTGGCGTCAATGGGCCGATGTTTGCGCTTCCGCCGCAGGACGCCAGAAACACTGCGAGTAGCACTATCGAAATGCGGAATCGTTGCTTAAAAATTGTAGCCGCCATGAGCGTCTCCATCAAAAATTAGACTGCAGGAACCCCGCTACGTTAGCATGTAGCAGGATGTTGCATCTAGGAATAATTTGTTACTTTTGGTAAGTCGCGAAGACGACGATAAGTCGCATGCAAATAATGTCAAGGGACACAGCAAATTTTGGTGTGTGTCCCATCGTAAATGAGGCGTTTGTTATTGCGTTGGCAATTTTTATTAATTATTCGATCTCAGCGAGCGTTTGATGTACAAACGCAGACAGCACTAAATTCGCCTGAGCGGGCACATCCACAAACTCAAATCCGTGGCGAAATTCGTTTGCATTTTCAGTGGGCGATATCGAGCGCAAGATCACATCAATCGTTAAATATTCGATATTCCCCGCCGCGTTAACTTTAAATTTGATTACGCCTTTGTCATTTTTCGTACCTAGTTGGCGTTTGATGATGCCGGACGTGCCGCCCATACTAAGATCGGTCAAAGTTGCCGCGGCTGTTTGTTCTGGGTTCCCAACTGTCACCGCCGCAATAATTTTGACGCTTGCACGTGAACTTTGCCGAATTGCCGTGCAGCGCACCAATTTTGGGTATGACAAATGTAGATACGGGTGGGGCGAAAAGACTGATTTTATTGCGGAAGCTGTGAATGCGTAGGCCTTTTTGCCTGGAAAAGCGCGAACAATAAAAGTTTGACCATCGCGAATCAAGGCAACTTTGCCGTCGACCATTGGCGCCGTCACGAATATGGATTTATTTTTAACAAAGCCAATTAGTTTGACCGTGTAACGAATCAAGGCGTTATCGTGCACCTGAAGAAAGAAAGTCTCGCCCACGTGCCAGCGAACACTATCCAGATCCAACATGATGGACTCTTTGTTGAGTTCACTCGGCTTAGATTTCGTCTCACTGCTTTTTGCTGATTTATTTGCTTCTTTGACTGCCGCTTCCAAAGGAGTAACGCTGTCCCACACTGATTCAGATTGGTAGCCGTTTTCGACGAGATTATCAAACTGCTCTTGCGTTTCAATAAGCGCACCTAAACCCAAGAGTACGTTGCCCCAAGCGTCATAGATGATAAAAGGAGAGGGTTGACCAAGTTGAATTTTACTTTTATCAATCGGTGTGAATGAATCAAGTTCGGTCATTTGCTTCGCATTTGTTTATTTATTGATAGGAATTCATTGTAACGTGAAAATCTTCATGGGACACAGTACGCCATCACAGTTGGCAACAAAAAAGCATCTAGAAATTTTTGCTTTCTAGATGCTTGTTAGTTTGCGGCTGGCACTACGAAACTCTAAGACTTGCTAAGCAGCACGTTCGTATTACTCGACGACTTCTCCGCCTAAAGGCACACAATCAACAAAGTAGCCGCGCTTACCATTGACTTCCGCTTTGACTAGACCATGGCAATCAGTCTCGAACCCTGGGAATTGCTCGTTAAAACTGCGTACAAACTTGAGGTAATCAACAATCGTCTTATTAAATCGCTCGCCAGGAATCAACAATGGAATGCCGGGAGGATAGGGTGTCAAAAGTATCGCTGTCACACGCCCTTCAAGTTCATCAATTGATACGCGCTCGATCTCGCGATGCGCCATTTTTGCAAACGCATCTGAAGGCTTCATCGCAGGTTGCATATCTGATAGGTACATCTCAGTCGTCAAACGCGCAACATCGTTGGCCTTGTACACCTCATGAATTTTTTGGCATAAATCGCGCAAACCTGCACCTTCATACTGTGGGTTTGCCGCAGCGAACTCGGGCAAAATGCGCCACATTGGTTGATTCTTGTCATAGTCATCTTTGAATTGCTGTAAAGCAGTCAGCAAGGTATTCCAACGCCCTTTGGTAATGCCGATGGTGAACATAATGAAAAACGAATACAGACCGCACTTTTCAATGATAACGCCGTGTTCAGCGAGGTACTTCGTTACGATTGACGCGGGAATGCCAGTGTCGGAAAATTTACCCTCAAGCGACAATCCTGGCGTCACGATGGTCGCTTTAATTGGGTCGAGCATGTTAAAGCCAGGTGCTAATTTTCCAAATCCATGCCATTCATCTTCGGCATGAATCATCCAGTCTTCTTGACTTCCGACACCGTCTTCAGATAAATTGTCTGGGCCCCAAACTTGGAACCACCAGTCTTGCCCCCATTCTTGGTCGACTTTACGCATCGCACGTCTAAAATCTAGGGCTTCCAGAATTGACTCCTCAACTAGTGCAGTACCGCCTGGTGCTTCCATCATTGCTGCGGCGATATCGCAAGAGGCAATAATGGAATAGTTTGGAGAAGTAGAGGTGTGCATCAAATAGGCTTCATTAAAACTGTCTTTGTCGAGTTTGACGGTTTCAGATTCTCTAACCAAAATTTGCGACGCTTGAGAAATACCGGCAAGCAGCTTATGGGTGGATTGCGTGGAAAAAATCATTGATTTTTTCGCTTTTGGACGATCTTTGCCGATCGCATGCATGTCTTTGTAGAACTGATGAAACGTCGCATGGGGCAACCATGCTTCATCGAAATGCAGCGTATCGATCTCGCCATCGAGCAAATCTTTTAAAGTTTCAACGTTATACAAAACACCGTCGTATGTTGATTGCGTTATCGTGAGTATGCGTGGCTTTTTGTTTTTGGCGTTGCGCGCGAACGGGTTAGCTTCAATTTTTTTCCGTATGCTTTCCATTGAAAATTCTTCTAATGGAATGGGGCCGATAATGCCTAGATGATTGCGGGTCGGCATTAGGAAGACAGGAATCGCGCCGCACATAATAATAGAGTGCAAAATTGATTTATGGCAGTTTCGGTCTACCACCACAATATCACCAGGCGCAACCGTTGAATGCCACACCATCTTGTTTGATGTGGAGGTGCCGTTGGTCACAAAATAGCAATGATCAGCGTTAAAAATGCGCGCAGCATTGCGTTCTGAAGCGGCCACTGGGCCAGTGTGGTCGAGTAATTGACCTAACTCTTCAACCGCATTACAGACGTCGGCGCGTAACATGTTTTCACCAAAAAACTGGTGAAACATCTGTCCAATTGGCGATTTTAAAAATGCCACGCCACCTGAATGTCCTGGGCAATGCCAAGAATAAGAGCCATCATTGGCGTAATGCACAAGCGCTCTAAAAAAAGGCGGTGCAAGGCCATCTAAGTACGATTTCGCTTCGCGAATGATATGGCGCGCAACGAACTCTGGCGTATCTTCAAACATATGAATGAAGCCATGCAACTCGCGCAGGATGTCATTCGGAATATGTCTTGAAGTGCGGGTTTCGCCATACAAATAAATTGGGATATCTGCGTTTTTATAGCGAATTTCTTCTACAAAAGCGCGCAATGGTTTTAGCGCGTAGTCGCTTTCTTCGTCAGTCCCTGCACCAAACTCCTCATCGTCGATAGAAAGAATAAATGCCGAAGCACGGGATTGCTGTTGGGCGAATTGGGAAAGGTCGCCATAGCTTGTTACGCCGAGAACTTCAACGCCTTCTTTTTCCATCGCATCGGCCAAGGCGCGAATGCCAAGGCCAGAGGTGTTTTCAGAGCGAAAGTCTTCGTCAATAATGACAATGGGAAAGCGAAATTTCATGAGAGTCTCCAAAAAACGTATTGATGCAATTAAGTGACGATACGCAAGCAAATTGAACTGAGAGACCTCTGCACAACTGTAGCGAGCGGTCGAAGTTTGCTTCGAGAAGCGCACCTGTACGAGTGTACAGCGAGCATCGCAGGAACAAAATTCGGCCGCGCAGTAAGTTGTGCAGCGGGCTCACTGATTTACTTACTAAAAATAAAGAAGCGAATTCTCTCAGATAAGTCGCTCGAATTGGGGAAAATGAAGACGCCAACCGGGGAAAAAAAGAAGATTTCATCTTCTCGTCACAAAGCAACGTTGAACGAGACAGATTGCTGATTCTCCGTGATGTCAAGTTGTAGGCGTTAAGCGACGACTGACACTCAGAAACGGAAGCTCGCTGACGAGTAAATTGTCATGGGAGATTTTTGGAAATTTAACGAGTTATTGGCATCGCCAAATAAATGTTTGTATGACGCGCCCGTGGTAAGAGACCAATTCGTATCAATGTTCCACTGCCAGCTCGCGCCGATCTTAATATCCGTTAAGCTTGAACTCGGCGCGAAAGGCCCGAAATTCGAGGCACCTGCCTGAAGACTATTGACGCCAAAATACGACTGCAAATAACTACCATTTGCCCAATTTGCGCTAAATCTTGCTGTAAATCGGTGATTAGTCGCAAATTTTGTCGTCGCTTGTCCACCTACGCTAACGAAAACACCATTTCGATCAAGTCCTGTACCGTATTTAATGGACGAAAGCAGGGCGTAATTAGGGTTAATGTAGTAATTGAGGTAAGCGCCTGATTCCAACAATGTACTTGCGTCATTCGCGTTGCGAATCCTTGGTGTTAAATAGTCGTCTCTTTTTAGATACTCATCGCGCGCACCTTCTATCGTCATCCTCAAGCCAAATTGAATACGTGGGTCGCGCGAGAAGTTGTAACCGAGGCCAGACAAAGTACTTACGAAAGTACCATTTTGCCATTTGGGACTATAGACAGGGAAGGTGCTAGGGCCCTTCTCAAAAACCCCAGGAATCGTTGAGTCGAAGAGGTTGTTGTAGGCTAAAGAGTAATTCGTCGCTTTGAATGCGGCGACGTTGGGGATCAATTGTGCGTAGTCAAGCTCCTGCCCATGAGCGCCGAACGCTGCGAGCAGCATGGTCATAGGGAGAATTTTCTTCATTTTTTGCACTCGTCCTTAGATGTGAAACCAAGCGAGAGCCGCTAAGCCCGTTCCTGCGATTGCAACACCATATGAAGTGTATTGTAACCACTTTTTCTTGGTCAGTAATGTTATCGCTGCTAATGAAATAGCAATCTGCAACGCCGTTGTCGCTTGCGCCCAACGATGATGCTGGTGCAAGGCCTCATCGGACTTTTTATTCCATTCAAGCGATTCCGCCTCCAGTTTCTCTGCCGCCAATTTTATTTTGGCTTTGTCGCTTTCGTATTGTTCAACTTTTGATTTATATTTTGCAACATCAACATTCGGCAATACCAATGCCAGTTCCGCTAGATTTTGTTTGTTAGACTTGGACTGGTAATAGTTCCATTGGTTCGCCGCTTCGGTCTTTTTAATTGCCGCCTCATTTTTAAAGAGAGCCGCTTCATTCTGTGTTGCACCACCTTGAAACCCAAATATTGCACCTACGGTTGCCATAATTGCTGTCATTACGGCAATATTACTGGCGAATGAGTCACCGCTATGCGCAGCGTGTTCTAATTCGTGGTCGTGGGGACCGTGAACGTGAAAGCCATGTCCAGACATCTTCTTAATTCCTTAGGTAGGTAACAAATGAAAAATGAAATTGATTTATCTCAGAGTAATGCGTTTCGCGGGAAACTTCTTTCCATTCCGATGGAGGTGTCACAGGGAAGAATGCATCACACGCGAAGTCTGCGTCAATTTCAGTAATTATTATTTTACTCACATCTTTTAATGTCAATTCGTAAATCTGCGCACCGCCGATGATAAAAATCTCATCATCTTGTAAATTATTTATTTCCGAAAGCGACGAAAATGTTTCAACGCCCGGCGCTTTCCAATTCAAATTCTTCGAAAGAACGATGTTTCGCCTGTTGGGAAGTGGTCGTCCGATTGACTCGTACGTCTTCCTTCCCATTATTACGGTATGACCAGTTGTGGTTCTTTTAAAATGCGCAAGATCCTCTGGCAAATGCCACGGAAGCTTGTTCTGGATACCGATACCATTCTTTTTATCAGTGGCAACGATGATTGAAAATGATGACATGGTGATTAAACTTTACTTCTTTGTTGTTTTTAACCCGTAAATTCGCAAATTAGACGGCAACTGGCGCTTTTATATGCGGATGAGCTTGGTAGTCTTGGATTTCGAAGTCTTCAAATCGGTATTCGAAAATTGACGCTGGTTTGCGTTTGATGTTGAGCTTTGGAAGAGGAAGTGGTTCGCGGCTCAATTGTTCGTTCGCTTGATCAAGGTGATTAAGGTAAAGATGACAGTCACCCCCCGTCCAAATGAAATCACCTACGTCTAAATTCGTTTGCTGCGCCACCATATGCGTGAGCAAGGCATAAGACGCAATATTGAACGGCACGCCAAGAAAAATATCGGCACTTCGCTGGTAGAGTTGGCACGATAATTTTCCATCAGCGACATAAAATTGAAACAGCGCGTGGCAGGGCGGTAGTTTCATTTTGGGTACGTCCGCAACATTCCACGCTGAGACAATGATTCGACGTGAGTCTGGTGTCGTCTTGATTTGCTGAATAATCTGCTCAATTTGATCTATTTTTTGCCCATCTGGTGTCGGCCAACTGCGCCACTGAGAACCGTAGACCGGACCCAATTCACCGTTTTCATCCGCCCATTCATTCCAAATTGACACGCCATTTTCTTTTAAATACTGGATGTTGGTTGATCCGGCTAAAAACCAAATGAGCTCATGAATGATGGATTTGATGTGAAGTTTTTTCGTTGTCAGCAAAGGAAATCCTTGCGACAAATCAAAACGCATCTGATGGGCAAAGACCGACAAAGTACCGGTTCCAGTGCGGTCAGTTTTTTTTACGCCAGTATTTTTAACATGGCGCATGAAATCAAGGTATTGGTGCATGAAAATAAAAAGAAGAAATAAGGTGGAGCGGAATTAACTGAATATACTCTTACAAAACACAACTATTTTATATGTCTTTGCGCCCGTCACTATTGGCGTTACAAAAATATACATGGCACAGTATAATCAAACGTTGGGTAATTCTTTAGTTTCTGGCGCGACGCCTGGTGCAACTAAAGGAATGCTAATTTCAAACCGCGCACCGTGCCCCAAAGTGCTTAAAACACGAATTTCGCCGCCCAATAAATTCGTCACGATATTGAACGTGATACTCAGCCCCAGACCGCTTCCGCCTTGTCCAAATTTCGTTGTGAAAAAAGGCTCAAAAATACGTTTGATGATGTCTTGAGGAATACCTTTTCCATCATCTTCAAAGACGATATGAACATGGTCGCCCTGTTTTTGCGCTTGGCACCGCATATGACCTTGCGTACGCCCGTCAAAGGCATGCGCCACAGAATTATTAACTAAATTCGTAAAAACTTGGCCAAGTGGGCCTGGAAAACTATCTAGTTTTATATCGTCAGGAATATCGAGTGCCAAAGTGTAGGGCGTTTTTTTCAGGCCTGAATGAAGCAGCGCGACCAACTCATTGAGCATGACTGCCAAGAAAAATTCACGTCGATGTGCACTTGATTGGTCGACCGCGACCTGTTTGAAATCACCGACCAGACGCGCAGATTGTTGCAAGCCCCGCAGCAAAAGTTTGGTTGATTCACTGGCAGTTTCAATAAAACGATTTAAGTCGGATCGTTTCATCGGACCATCGTTGACAGTACGAACAAAATTGCGCGTTTCATCGGATAAAGTGCTCGCCACTAAGAGACAATTTCCTAAAGGTGTGTTGAGTTCGTGGGCGACACCAGCGACCATAGAACCGAGTGCTGCCATGCGTTCCACTCGAGCCAATTCGTCCTGTGAGCTACGAACATTCATCAAGGCCGCTTCAAGATGATGATTGGAGTCCTCTAACTCATGCGTTCGTTGCCTTACCTTCATTTCCAACGTAGTCGAATACTCGAGCAACTGTAAATTTTTCTCTTCCAGTTCTTTAAATGAACGTTTTAGGGCAATGCGTGTGGCTTCTAAGCTATATGACAAATGCCCCAACTCATCTGCCCGTTTTAACTCGATCGGAAAATCAAGTTGCCCACGCGCTAAGCGATCTGACTCATTCATCAAAATATTAATGGGTTTAACCAAGCGCCATTGCAAGACAAGAATGATAAATGCGACCGCCATTACTAGCGAAATTACCCCAATCGAAATATAACGACGCGCCTCTTCAGCCAGCCCTTCGCGCAAAATATCTTCAGCCAAAGTGAGCGTAACTTCCCCAATGACTTGGTCGCCGTGTTTTATTTCTTGCTTCAGGCTATGAAACGGGCCCATTTGCGACACCATCCGTTCCGCATTAACGATAAATTCTTTGCGGTCAGGTAAGGTAATGACGGATATTTTTGCCACTCGCGGATCGGAATGAACGACTTCGATGGAGGTGGCGGCGATTTCTGGCGTAATCTGCCAGAGCGGTTCACTCAAAATGACAGACAAAATATCGGTCATGCGGCGGTGGTCGGCGGCAGCTTTTGCCCGCGCAAGCGACTCAATGGTTTTCAGGTGGTAGGGAATAATGAAACAGCCAGGCAGCGCCAAGCCAAAAGTTACGGCGAGAATGATGGCGAGACGCAGGGAAACGCGTGTACGAATTGCAGACAAATGTTCGCGGAACTGCATTGCAAGGCCCCATTACATTGAGGCGCAATTGCCCCGTCAAAAATGTTTCTATAGTACACCACTGTATAGCCTCGGCTTCGCATTGGAAGCGCCTTAAGCCGATTTTATTTTTATTTTAATGGCAATTCATCGACAATTCCGAGTGTTCACTTCACAGACATCAGTGATTTTCACGGGCGTGATTGATTGTGTATTTAGGAATTTCTATCGTTAAATCTTCGTCGCCCACTTTTACTTGGCACGATAGACGTGAGCATGCCTCTAACCCCCATGCCGCATCAAGTAAATCTTCTTCATCATCGGTGGAGGCATTGAGGTGCTTAAATCCTTCTCTTACGAGTACGTGGCAGGTCGTACATGCGCAGGACATTTCGCAAGCGTGTTCGATTTCAATCTCGTTTTCAACCAAAGCCTCACATAAAGACTTTCCGCTGGGGACTTGCAATACCGCGCCCTCTGGGCAAAGTTGGGGGTGAGGTAAAACAATGACTTGCGGCATGATTTGGCTTTCGATATTTTGATTTTTTGAATGGCTATTGTTCTTAATGATAAATCTGGAAAAACTAGCTAAACGAGCTAAGTTTTTTTCCAGCTAGGGCGGTGCGCACGCTTTGATCCATTCGTCGTGCAGCAAATTCTTCAGTGCCGTCAGCCAATGCAGAGACGCAGGCTTTTAGATTCGTATGATCTTCCGAATGCATTGCTACACGAACTTTTTCCATTAACGCTTGAATCGCTTCCAGCTCAGGCTTTGTTAGCAGCGCAGTATCGTGCTCGATTGCTGATTGCGTCGCCAATAAGATGCGCTCTGCTTCAACTTGCTCCTCTTTCAAGGCTCGAATTTGCATGTCTTGATTTGCCGAGGAGAATGAGTCTTGAAGCATTCTTGCGACTTCGTCATCGGTCAGTCCGTATGATGGTTTGATTGTTACCGAGGTTTCAACACCAGAACGCAATTCCCGCGCAGAGACAGAGAGCAAACCATCAGCATCAACTTGATAAGTGATGCGAATGCGCGCTGCCCCAGCGGCCATTGGGGGAATGCCCCGTAATTCAAACCTTGCTAAAGAACGGCAATCGCTTACTAGGTCTCGTTCGCCTTGCACCACGTGCACGGCTAATGCGGTTTGTCCATCTTTGAAAGTCGTGAATTCTTGTGCACGCGCGCAGGGAATAGTTGAATTGCGCGGTATGACTTTTTCTACTAAGCCACCCATGGTTTCTATGCCCAAGGAGAGTGGGATGACATCGAGTAACAACCAATCATCACCTGGCGCACGGTTACCTGCCAACAAATTGGCTTGAATAGCCGCGCCAAGTGCGACTACTTTGTCGGGATCAATATTGGCGAGTGGCGAAGTCTGAAAAAAATCAGCTACCGCTTTTCTTAGGTGCGGCATGCGTGTAGCACCACCAACCAGCACGACACCATCAATGTCATCAATCGTAATTCCCGCGTCGCGTAAGGCTTTGCGGCAGGGTGTAATGGTTTTTTGAACTAAATTTTCAGTGATTTCTTTAAAGACTTCCGCACTTAACTGCAAGTGTATGATTTCGCCTGAATTGAGTTTCGCGTCGATCATGGTGGAATTTTTTGACGATAAAATCTCTTTCGCCTCGCGTGCTTTGACCATTAAAGTGCGCGTGTCTTCGTCGGATAAAGGCGCGCATTTCGCTTCTTGCAGTATCCAACAAAAAAGCCGGTGGTCAAAATCATCGCCACCCAGTGCAGAATCTCCGCCAGTGGCAAGTACCTCAAACACGCCTTTGCTCATTTTCAATACCGAAATGTCAAAGGTGCCGCCGCCGAGATCAAAAACCGCATAGACACCTTCTGAGGCATTATCTAAACCATAGGCAATCGCTGCCGCTGTCGGCTCATTCAATAAACGTAAAACAGTTAAACCCGCAAGTTGCGCAGCATCTTTGGTGGCCTGTCGTTGCGCATCATCAAAGTAGGCTGGCACGGTAATGACTGCGCCCACCAAATCGTCGCCTAATGCGTCTTCAGCTTGTTGCCTCAAGGTGGCAAGTATCTGCGCTGAGACCTCAACCGGACTTTTTAAGCCAGCAACTGTCTTAAGTTGCACCATGCCTGGTTCATCATGAAAGTCATACGGGAGATTTTCCGCATAGGCGATGTCTTTCAAGCCACGCCCCATAAAACGCTTTACGGACACGATTGTGTTTTTTGGATCACTGGTCTGCGCCTCTTGTGCTTTGAAGCCAATGTTTGCATGGCCGTTAGGCAAATAACGAACAATCGAGGGGAGCAACGAACGCCCTTGTTCATCGTTAAGCACTTCGGGAATGCTATTTCTGACCGTTGCGACCAAAGAGTTTGTCGTACCTAGATCGATGCCAACCGCCAAACGATGTTGATGCGGTGCTGTGGACATGCCAGGTTCAGCGATTTGAAGTAATGCCATGTTTTGTTTTCTTGGGTAGTGGGTTCTTGCCGCTTCAAACGAGACGAGCCTTAAAGCAAACGCTGGTAACGGCCAGCTAGATCGTTAGGCTGACTCCGCGGCGGCAGCAATATCTTCAATAAATTTTTCCAAAAAGAGGCACGCGCGAATTTCTTTTGCGGCAGCCAAAAAATCCTTTCGATCAAGTAAGGATGAAAGTTTTTCTATTTGCTTTTTTAGCGCTAATGTAACTTCTTCTTCAAGGCGATCCATACTTTCCGTCGCTGAAGTCTTCTTCGCTTCGTCAAAACTTTCACGCCACTCCATTTGCTGCATAAGAAAGTCTGCTGGCATGCTCGTATTTGATTCGGTTTGCAAATCCACGCCTTCCAGTTCACATAAATAGCGCGCGCGCTTCAGTGGCTTTTTCAGTGTTTGGTAGGCTTCATTTGCTCTGGTTGCCCACTGCATTGCAACCCTTTTTTCTGCATCGCCAGACTGCACAAATCTATCGGGATGTACTTGCGATTGCACTTCGCGAAATGCACGGTCAAGCTGTGCCAAATCGATGGAAAATTGTTGGGGCAAATTGAATAGATCGAAATGGTTTTGCATTCGGTAGAAACGGCAATTTATTCGCCAACACTGCGCGCAAAAAAGTAAGTTAATGGATTAAGTGGCTAAATGCGAAAGCTTTCGCCGCAACCGCATTCATCTTTAACGTTAGGGTTGTAAAACTTAAAGCCCTCATTTAAACCCTCACGCGCAAAATCGAGTTCTGTGCCATCGATGTAGGGCAAACTTTTTGGATCAACAAAAACCTTCACCCCATGCGATTCAAAAACTTGATCGTCATTTCCAGTTTCGTCGACATATTCCAGTTTATACGCCATGCCTGAGCACCCAGTGGTGCGCACACCAAAGCGCAAACCCAAACCTTTTCCACGTCGCTCGATGTATCGAGTGACGTGTTTTGCTGCTTTTTCCGTTAGTGTGATTGCCATGATTTCGTTCCCTTGAATCTCAAATTCACTTCAACTCAAAACTATCTGATGAGCTATGTAGAGTTTATGCAGAAGCATGCTTATTTTTGTAGTCTTGAACGGCTGCTTTAATCGCATCCTCTGCAAGAATTGAGCAATGGATTTTGACAGGTGGCAGTGCCAACTCTTCCGCAATTTGGGTGTTTTTAATTGACAGCGCTTGATCCAGCGTCTTCCCTTTCACCCACTCAGTGACCAACGAAGAGGAGGCGATGGCAGAGCCACAGCCGTATGTCTTAAACTTTGCGTCTTCGATGACACCGTCGGCACCAACTTTGATTTGTAATTTCATTACGTCGCCACAGGCAGGCGCACCGACCATGCCCGTGCCTATGCTCTCATCACCTTTGTCGAAAGCACCAACATTACGTGGGTTTTCATAGTGATCTAAAACTTTTTCTGAATATGCCATGATAAAACTCCTGACTTAAAAACGATGGTTAGCGATGGGCTAAATTTAGTGTGCAGCCCACTGTATGGTGGAAATATCGATACCGTCTTTATACATATCCCACAAGGGCGACAGTTCGCGCAATTTTTCGACTTTGGATTTGAGTAAGTTGATCGTGAAATCAATGTCCTCTTCTGTAGTGAAGCGGCCGATTGTGAAGCGTATAGAACTATGCGCTAGTTCGTCGCTACGCCCCAAAGCACGCAACACATATGAAGGCTCAAGACTAGCGGAAGTGCAGGCGGAACCAGAAGATACCGCGATATCCTTGATCGCCATAATCAGTGATTCTCCTTCTACATAATTGAAGCTCACGTTGAGGTTATGTGGAACCCGATGTTCCATGTCACCATTCACGTAAGTTTCTTCAATTTCTTGCAAGCCTTTTGCAAGTCGATCGCGCATAGTTCGGATATGTGCAAGTTCAGACGCCATTTCTTCTTTGGCGATGCGAAATGCTTCCCCCATACCCGCAATTTGATGCGGGGGCAGGGTGCCGGAGCGCAAGCCACGCTCATGTCCACCGCCGTGCATTTGCGCTTCTAAACGCACCCTTGGTTTGCGTCGAATATAAAGTGCACCGATGCCTTTCGGACCATAGGATTTATGGGCAGAAAATGAGACTAAATCGACTTTGGTTTTCTCTAAATCTATCTCAACTTTACCTGTTGCTTGCGCAGCGTCGGAATGAAAAATGATGCCTTTTTCGCGACATAGCTCACCGATCTCGGCGATGGGCTGAATAACGCCAATTTCGTTATTGACCCACATGACGGAAACCAAAATGGTGTCAGGGCGAATTGCCTCGCGTAACTGATCAACGGTAATCAATCCATTGTCCTGCGGGTGTAAATAAGTCGCCTCAAAACCTTGCCGTTCTAATTCCCGCACCGTATCTAACACGGCTTTGTGCTCGGTTTTGACGGTAATAATGTGCTTGCCCTTGGATTTGTAAAAATTTGCGGCGCCTTTGAGCGCTAAATTGTTGCTCTCGGTCGCTCCAGAAGTCCAAATGATTTCCCGCTGGTCGGCATTGACCAACGCGGCCACATGGGCGCGCGCCTCCTCGACTGCGGCCTCAGCGTCCCAACCATACATATGGCTGCGAGATGCTGGATTCCCATAATGTGCACGTAAAAATGGAATCATCTTGTCTGCAACACGTGGATCAACCGGCGTCGTGGCGGAGTAATCCATATAAATAGGGAAGTGCGGTGCTTTTAATGTATCAAGCAGGCTTTTTTCCAAAGGGGCATTCATTTATTACGGCTCCAATTATTGAGAGAGGGTGTGACCGCTGAAAGTCGGCCGCATAACAACAACATGGCTTTCGGCATGTTTTTTCTTTTGTTGATTAACGAGATCTTGCAGTGAAACGGAGTCGAGATAATCCACCATTTTTGCATTCAAAGTGGCCCATAAATCATGCGTCATACAGTGAATGCCGCGTTCTTGATCACTACCGTGGCAATTTCCTTTGCCACCGCACTGAGTTGCATCGATGGGCTCATCCACTGCGATAATGATGTCGGCAACAGTGACTTTTTCGGCTAGACGGGCCAAATGATAACCACCACCTGGTCCACGCACTGATTCGACGATGTCGTGACGACGCAGCTTGCCAAACAATTGCTCGAGATAAGAAAGTGAAATGTCTTGGCGCTGGCTTATACCCGCCAAAGTGACGGGGCCATTTTCTTGGCGCATGGCTAAATCTATCATGGCAGTGACAGCAAAACGACCTTTAGTTGTCAAACGCATTAGAATTTACTCCGAGCTGATAGAGATAATTTGCTTAAGGGAAAAAATTAATCCCGACTAATTCCCTCAAGTATAGCAAACTTGAGTAATTACGTCAGGTATTAAGTGTTTTTCGTTTTTTGCCGCGCGTGTCGCATCTTGTCTCGAATTTTGCATAGGATTGCCTTAGTAAATTTAGGGAATTAATTGTCGGCTTGCTACAATAGACAACTATTTTCAATAAATGTAATTTCACACTCGTTTCGACTACTTATGATTGATATTCAACTCCTCCGCAAAGATATAGATAGCGTCGCGGCACGCTTAGCGACGCGAAAATTTAAATTGGATGTCGCAACGTTTAACGCGCTTGAGTCCGAGCGCAAACAGATTCAGATACGTACCGAAGAACTGCAAAGCAAGCGGAATAGTTTGTCAAAGCAAATCGGCATGTTAAAAGGTAAGGGCGAAGATGCATCGGGCGTCATGGCAGAAGTGGGCGGCATCGGTGATGAACTGAAAGCATCTGAACTACGCTTAAATGACGTACAAGTCGCGTTGACTAACCTGCTCCTCGGTATCCCAAATATCCCTGACGAATCGGTACCTGTTGGCGCGGACGAAACAAGCAATGTCGTTGTGCGTCAAGTTGGCACTCCTAGGAATTTCGATTTCCCTATCAAAGACCACGTTGACGTTGGCTCAGGCATCGGTCTTGATTTCGACATGGCGGTCAAGTTAACCGGGTCACGTTTTTCGGTAATGAAAGGCGGCATCGCGCGTATGCATCGCGCCTTGGCGCAGTTTATGCTCGATACACAAACCACGGAAAACGGCTATACAGAATGCTACACGCCATACATGGTCAATGCAGATTCTATGCGTGGTACCGGCCAATTACCGAAGTTTGAGGAAGATTTATTTGCCGTTAAAAAAGGCGGGCAGGAGGGGGAAGGCGAGACTTTTTACTTAATTCCCACCGCTGAGGTAACTCTCACAAATATGGTGCGGGATGAAATTATCACTGCGGAAAATTTACCCATCAAGCTGACAGCACATACGCCTTGTTTTCGCTCAGAAGCGGGCAGTTATGGCCGTGATACGCGCGGCATGATACGCCAACATCAATTCGACAAAATTGAACTCGTTCAGGTGGTGCACCCCGAAAAATCATTCGAAGCACTTGAAGAAATGGTCGCACACGCAGAAAGCATTCTAAAAAAATTAGACTTGCCTTATCGCGTGATGAGCTTATGCACTGGTGATATGGGGCCGGCGTCTTGCAAAACCTACGATTTAGAAGTGTGGTTGCCAGCACAAAATACCTATCGTGAAATTTCGTCCATTTCTAATATTGGTGCATTTCAAGCACGTCGTATGCAAGCACGTTTTAGAAATGCCCAAGGAAAAACCGAATTAGTTCACACACTGAATGGCTCTGCCTTGGCAGTCGGGCGCACTTTGGTTGCAGTGCTCGAAAATTATCAACAAGCCGATGGCAGTGTGATTGTTCCAGAAGTATTACGCCCGTATATGGGGGGAATAGAAAAGCTCAGTCCAGCTCAAAATTGAAATAGGCTAATTGAAACCTTGATTCGCGTGGAAAATTTCGACTAGGAAATAGAACGCCGTTTTGCTATAATTTGCGGCTTGGATCAGTAACGGAAAAGTAGGGCGTTTTAAAAAAGCCGTTGTTGAAAATGGAAAGATGGCAGAGTGGTCGAATGCACCGGACTCGAAATCCGGCATACGTTTATGACGTATCCAGGGTTCAAATCCCTGTCTTTCCGCCAGAATAAATAAAAAAAGATCAGTGTGAAAGCTGATCTTTTTTTGTTTGTGTGGCCGAGAAAAACCGAAAGTAGCCTATTTTATTTGGCGCTCCAAGGTGCTTGAAACTGCACTATCAAAACCAAGTTGATCTGCGCTTTTTACGGCGTTTTTCTTTGATCGCTCTTCGCTTAAAAACTCTTCGCGTTTTTTGGAGAGTTCGATTATGCGCTTTTTAAGATTATTTCGGACCTGCAATGCTTCGTCAATTCTCCTTTGCCTTTCGTTAGGCGGGAGTTTGCGCAAATCATCCGGTAATTCTTCGTCTCTCAGACGCGACAATGATGTTTCGCCTGACTCTATTTTCTGCAGCAAATCGGACTCGTCATAAGCGCGAATATTAATCGCTTTATTGACCGCGCGTTCGGCACGCGCCGCTGGCGGCGCGGCGGCCACCAGTTTTCCTTCCAACACGAGTTGTTGGCTCATTTTTGCTTTTCGCTCATCTGCTCGTCCGTAAGCGAGATACGTCGCGCCGATTTTTTCTCCAAGTACAGCTAACTCGGCATCCTGTGGTGTAGCGACTACGTCGACGCCACCGTTTTGAGCGATTGAAAAATACTCACCCCCACCAAGCTGCGCCACTTGCCGCCATGGTCCAGTTGTATCAGCGAGCGAACCACATTGAATGGCATTGATGAGTATGCCTCTGCCGCGCGCTAATTTGACGCTAGTCTCGACCGAAGGTACATCCAAATAATCGTTATGTGGCGGCGCATCACCAACTAGAAAAATGATTTGCGACGTGCTGGCTGACGCCTTAGACCAAACCATCCTATTGACTGCCTGATGCATTGCGGTACGCACGTCTTCCGGCGTATCGCCACCACCTTCGGCGTGCAGCGCAGTTAACTCGCTATAAACTTGATCTAAATTGTCGGTGAGTTGCGTCAGCTTCGTTAAATACGTGTCACCACGATCTCGAAAAGCCACAAGACCAACTTTTACGCGCACATTTTGCCGATCAGGTTTCTGCAAAATGTTGTTAACGATGCTCCAAATTTTTGCTTTGGCGCCGTCTAATAATCCGCCCATCGAGCCTGTCGTGTCGATCACAAATACCAGTTCGACTAATTGTGCGTCTTGATTATTTGGCGTGCGTTTATTCGATGTCGCCGTTTTTCCGGTGAGGTGAACTGCAGCGTTGTTGCTCGTCGGAGCATTTGTTTTTTCTGGTATTGCAAGTGCGCTTGCACAAAAGAAAGCACTCACGCCAATCAGCACGCAATGAGTAGAAAGCTTCTTGTAATTTGCTTTGACCAATTCTTGAGCCGCGCTTGTGCTTGGATGTAGTTCAAAAAATGCGTGTAGTTGGCGACGTGTTTTCATGGTTAATTCCTTCTATTTATTTTGTGGATGAGGTAATTCGATTTTTTCGCTAGTGCTATATTTCAAGCGGGGTCTGGCACGAAAGTCCCTGGAAAGGCCGGTGGATATTGCGGATCTACATTGCGCGGCCATGTTTTTGGAATAATGCCGCGCGCAACAAGATTGGCGTAGCTGTCGTAGTACAAAGTCAGTACTTCATTTGGAGTGCTGGTGGCGCGGATAAAACTAGTCGTGCGGATTTGGCTCGCGATACGCTCCCCATGGCCGGTGCCCAACCGTTCTTCACGCAGGGGCATGCTTGCGACGGGAGCGGCTTCACTTTTCAAGCTTGGCTCGACCATGCGGCGTGGACTTTCGCTCGCTGATTTCGCTCTATCCTCAAGCAATGGTGCGGGCGGGCTGATTGCTGCAATCTCAGGTCGCTCTGCGCGCTCGCGATAAATCGCGATGCCAATCACGCCCGCTTGATTTTCCCGCCCCGTGCGGGCTGCATAGGAATCTTCAACATTCGTGAAATAAAAGGCGGCGACTTGATGCTGGTCTTTACGCCATCCCAAAATGTCTTGCTGTTGCCACGCACCGAGCACATAGCCAGTTTGTTCTGGCGTTGCCGTCGCACCCGTGATGACATTGATACCGTCAACCGCGACCACGGATAAAACGCGCTCATTCAATTTGTTCGTCAAGCGCAAGTAATAGCGTTGCCCGACAATCGCTGCGACGTAATTGCGGCCACCATGCCGCCATATTTTTAATGGTTCGCCCGTTTGTTGCGAGATGATGGAAAGGCTGGCTAATTCACCTGCATGGGCCATAGAAATTGCACAAAAAATCCAAGCAGAAAAAGTAAAAATGATGGCGCGCAGCATGGTGGTCTCCGTTCGTTTAAGTAGTCGATGGAGTGTGAAACGGTGCTGCGCCTAAAACGGGGTTAAAAATAAAAAATATTTTTAGTACTCAAAAATTTTTTCGCAAATTTGCCGATTCAAACCTCGCGGAAAATATTCGGATGTGACACCGCATGGTTCGTTTTTTGAAAATTTTGGGCTACACTGAATAGCGCTTACGCGGCATTCGCGTAAAGATGCAAACCTCTTTTTACACGCATGTATGTCTTCTACGCTTCCCGACGAAACCTTGATGTTGATTTACCGCGATGGCGACATTAACGCTTTCCAGGAACTGTATCGTCGCCATAGTCGCGGTCTCTACATGTTCATTTTGTGGCGCTCGCCGCGCCGTGAATGGGTGGACGAGATTACCCAAGAAACTTGGGGTAGTTTGCATGACGCGCGAGCACGCTACGTTGCGCAAGCGACTTTTCGTACCTATCTGTTTCAAATAGCGCGCAACAAATTAATTGACCAATTGCGTCTTCATCGCCACACATTATTGGCAAGCGAACTCGGGCGAAGCGATGAGGGAGATGCGTATTTTGATGAGGTCGTGAATGCAGAACAAGCTGTCGACACAGCGGAAGAGAAAATGGATAGCAAGCAGCGATTAGCTTGGTTGAACACGGCCATCAAAGCGCTACCCAGCGAGCAAAGAGAAGCGCTGGCTTTGCAACATTTTAGTGGGATGAGCTTGGAAGAGATTGCACAAGTCACAGTGACGCCAGTCGAAACCGTCAAGAGCCGCCTGCGCTATGCCATGCGCAAATTACGCCAGCTTGCTGAGCCGATTGCTAATTCAATGGATGAAGCAAATGCGGCGGAGGAAATTCAACATGACTAAGCCAATTCAAAACAATGATGCCGAATTTGACGCATTTTTGAGGCATGAAGGTCAACTCGCTATCGATTTGCGAGCGCTCGCCGAAGACCCGCCCGATGCTTTGACCGCAAGCATACTGCAACGCGCACAAGAAAAGCTTGATGCCGAAAAGCGGGCGGAGCAAAGTGCCCGCGACGAAGCCGCTAGATGTGATCAATTGAAAGCGCAGCAAGCTACACTTGCGGCCGCCAATGACGCGCAGACGCCAGACCAGAAAGCGAAACCAGCACGCCACTTTCTGCGCGATTGGCCAGCGATGTTTGCCATTGCGGCCAGCCTGCTATTAGTTATCTCAATTGGTTTGCGTTGGCAGTCGGCGTCGTTGTCAACCGATCAGCGGCAAATTGCCTTGGCTTCCAACACGCCGCCTATTCAAGCATTAAATCAAAGCGCTTCAACTTTGGAAAAAAGCGCTTCAACTTTGGAAAAGAGCGCAAATCTTCCTAATCCTGCCTCCCTAATTAGTGCCGAATCCTCTCCCAACGACAAGGCGAAGCGAGCGGAGCGTTCAAATGTTGATACGGAATCAAGCGCAATAAATCGCATCACCGAGGAAAAAACCGCGCAGATTGCGCTCAGTGAGGAAAGTCGATCAAAGAAAATAGTTGACTCGGAACGACTCGCAGAACAAGCTATCCGCGAGTCAAAAACCAGCCTGCCATCGAAACCACAAAGCATACAGCTTAGCGCAGCGAACTCAGCTCGTGCACGTGACGAAGCTAGCTTGTCGACAGAAGCGAAAGCGCCAGCGCCCGCGATAGTCGCGCCACCGCCGCCTGCGGTGGAGGCACCTAGCGCCGTGGTGGCGGACAGTGGGCGTAAGCCTTACGCGTCTGTTGCGGTCAATTCTGTCGCCGAACGACAAGTTGAAACGTATTTGCCAGCCGAGCCAAGTGAACTTACAAGCTTGAAAAAAAGTGCGCAGAAAACGCCGGAAATAGGCGCAGTTTCATCGACGGAAAGCCTCAAGCAATCCAACACCATTGCGCAAGCGGCAAGCGTGCAAAAATCTGCAGAGAAAGTGGAAGGGAGTGCGCGAGAAATTGACCACAACAAGGGAGAAATAGCCGCAAGGCACTTGCCAGCGGCGGCGCCCGCTCGCGCTGATGGCCTCTATGCAATTGCGCCCAAAGAGCGCTTGCAAAAGATCCAAACCTTGGTCAAACAAAACAATTCTGAGGAAGCCTTAGTTGCCTGGCGTGAGTTTCATCGCCTTTTTCCAAACTACGCAATCCCTGCTGCACTAAAGAAAGATCTTGAGCGCATGGAAGCTGCGAAAATTCTTGAATCGAGCAAAAACAAAACCGAGAGTGATAAAAAATAATTGACTATAATTGAATGTAATTTTGTATAAATTTTGTTTTTACGCTAAAAAAATAATCACCTATAATTCACTATAATTTTATGTAAAGGTGAATTTGTGTCCAAAAAAACGCCACAAAGTAAAACCGTCTTTCACCGCACAGCGCTGGCAAAAAAACTTGCTGAGCGCGTGATGACGTTGTCGCCTGGTGCCACTGCGAACTCTGGTTTATTTCTCTCCGCCCCACGTCGCACGGGCAAATCTACCTTTATTCGAGAAGATCTGCGCCCAGCGATACAAGCGACTGGCGCTATCGTGATCTACGCGGATTTGTGGGAAGACAAGCAGGCTGATCCTGGCAAAGTCATTATCACGGCGATTCGTAGCGAACTCGCGAAGCACGATGGGGTGATCAAACGCCTCGCGCAAAGTGCTGGGATGGATAAAGTGAGTCTAGGCGGCATGACTTTTTCCTTAGATCGAGTCGGCCTCAATCAAGGCATTTCCATCTCTGGTGCGCTGGCTGCGCTATCTGACGAAACGCAAAAACCCATCGCCTTGATCATCGATGAAGCGCAACACGCCATTTCGACAAAAGACGGCAATGACACTTTATTTGCGCTGAAAGCGGCACGTGATGAAATCAATAGCAGTCTGCATTTTGGTCTGCATATCATTGCGACAGGTTCCAGCCAAACCAAACTAGCCATGTTAAGAAACAGCAAAGAACAAGCGTTTTTCGGCGCGTTCATTCTGCCTTTTCCTTTGCTCGGGCAAGATTACATCGACTGGTTTTGCGCGCACCAAGAATTCAGTGCACAACTTGATCCCAAAGCGGTGATGGCCTTGTTTGAAGAGGCCTCGTTTCGACCAGAAATACTCGGCGCGGCCGCAGTGAAACTCAAGTACGACCTTGAACTACGCGACGAAGATGTGGCGACGCGCTTCGCTGAGGAGGTCCGCCATCAAATCAAGATGCTTAATGATGCCTTGCTGGGTGTGGTCAACAGCCTCACGCCAATTCAGTACGCCGTATTAAAAGTCATGGCCGAAACTGGCAGCGATTACGCACCTTTTGAAGCGGCAACATTGCAACGCTATAAAGCCGTGCTGGCTGAGCACGGCGCAGAAGACTCTGTGCGAGCGGATGTCACCAGCGTGCAACAAGGCTTAAACGCATTGATTGAAAAATCATTGGTGTGGAAAGAGGCTCGCGGCGTGTATGCATTGGAAGATATCACCATTGCAGATGTCATGATCAAGCCATGAAGGGCTATGTTCTGTTTGGGTGTTGATGAGATACAAGGAAAGCCAAAAGCCTTACCGCAGAGCCGCAGAGGTCGCAAAGATCGAAGATTTTCTTTGCGATCTCTGCTGCTCTGTGGTGAGATTTTAATTTAATCACCAACAACAAAGCATTGGATTCATTAAAGTCGTTAGCAACATTCAATCTGAATCTTGCGTCATGAAGTATATACGTGCACTAGTATATTTATCGATCCGCTTTAAAATAATGCGCGAATTGCGATATTAAATGTCATTTTTTAGGCAGTATATAAAAAGAGCCATATTCGCAAGAGTAGTTGGTAACGCCCGCAGCAACGGAACGATTTAAGCGGTAAGTACTCTAATCGAGGCTTCCGCAAATTTCCTCAGTGAAGGAATCAGCCCATGTGTTTTAATTGTGGTTGATGAAACGCATGGCATAAAGTTTTTTGTCAACCCAACTTGGCACACACAACATCGGCAAAGGCTACCCGCACAATGCTGACTTTTTATGGAGACATGATGTCCAGTTTTTCTAAGCGAAATACACAAGACCTTTGGCGACTTGCACGGTTTTTGGGTTCGGCCTTGCTAGCTTCTGCAATCGCAATGCCAACACAGGCGCAAACTGAAGATGCAAAAGATAAAAAGAAGTGGGACGTGAATCATCCGCCCGGCCTTGCCAAAACCGTGAATATCGATACCACCACGGGAACTTGGTTGAGTGTGGACGTCAGCCCCGATGGTAAGCATATCGTCTTCGATATGCTGGGCGATTTGTACCTGTTGCCGATTGCTGGCGGTGAAGCAAAAGCCTTAACGCATTCCATTGCGTGGGAAATGCAGGCGCGTTTTTCACCCGACGGTAAGCAATTAGCTTATTTGTCTGATGAGGGTGGTGGCGACAATATTTGGGTGATGAATATTGACGGCAGTCAGCCACATGCAGTGACCAAAGAGGATTTTCGTTTGGTGAATAATCCCGTTTGGCATCCAAACGGGCAATACATCGCGGCACGTAAACATTTTACGGGCACCCGTTCTCTGGGCTCCGGTGAGATTTGGTTGTACCACGCCAATGGCGGCTCTGGTGTGCAATTAAATGAGAAGCCAAACTGGCAAAAAGACTTGGGTGAGCCTGCCTTTTCACCTGATGGACGCTACGTGTATTACTCGCAAGACACCACGCCAGGAAAATCGTTTGAATATAACAAAAACTCAAACGGTCAAATTTATGAAATTTTCCGCAAAGACTTGAATACTGGGAAGACTATTGCCTTCGTGAGTGGCCCCGGTGGCGCGGTGCGCCCGACGCCGTCACCTGATGGCAAGTATCTTGCGTTTGTGCGCCGTGTGCGCAACCAAAGCACGCTATTTTTGAAAGACTTAAAGACAGGGGTGGAATTTCCAGCGTGGGGCGAATTAGAGCGTGACATGCAAGAAACTTGGGCGGTCTACGGTGTGTACCCGTCGTTTAGCTGGATGCCCGATTCGAAAAAAGTCGTTGTGTGGGCAAAAGGTAAGATTTGGCAGGTGGATCCTTTCGCAAAATCTGCCAAGGAAATTTCATTCCATATCAAAGACACGCGAGAAGTGCGTGAGGCAGTGCGTTTCCCCACTGAAGTCGCACCTGATCAATTTGATGTCAAGCAATTGCGTTGGGTGAACACCTCACCCAAGGGCGATAAAGTCGTGTTTTCTGCCTTGGGCTATTTGTACGTGCGTGATTTACCGAACGGCGTACCAAAACGGCTTACTAAACAAACAGAGCATTTTGAATATTTTCCGAAATTTTCTCGCGACGGCAATCGTGTTGTCTTCGCCACCTGGCATGATGAAAAACTTGGCTCGGTACGCAGCATTGACGTACGCAGCGGGCAAGAAACGATCCACACGAAAACGCCCGGTAAATATCTCGACCCAACCCTATCACCTGATGGCAAACAAGTTGTTTACGTGAAGTCGCGTGGGGGTTATTTAACTACGCCGTGGCACGGCTTGGAACAGGGCGTGTATGCAGTTGCAGCGGATGGCAAATCGGAACCTCGCTTGCTGTCGGAGGAGGGCGATTCACCCCAATTCGGCAAAGAGAGTGACGCAGTGTATGTCACACGCACGAAGTTTTCGGGTGAAGTAGATTGGACGACTTCGCTTGTGCGCGTCATGCTTGATCGCACTGAAGAAATGCCTGTCGCAACGAGCGAGTTTACCGAGCAATATGCTTTATCGCCAGATGGGCAATGGCTGGCATTTACCGAACGCTTTCATACTTATGTGATGCCGTTTCCCGCAGCAGGAAAGGCCGTCAGCGTTGGTTCAAAAGCGGATTTTTTGCCTTTGAAACAGCTTGATGTGAATGCAGGCGATTACCTTCATTGGTCGGGTGATAGTCAATCACTGGTGTTTTCATTGGGCGATGAATTATTTACGACGTCGCTAAAAAATGCGTTTAGTTTTCTGCCTGACGCGCCTAAGGACTTACCAAAGCCCAGCGAAAAAGGTTTAAAAATTGGCTTTCGCGAAGCGGCCGATAAACCTCAAGGCATCACTGTGATTGACGGCGCACGCATCGTGACCATGAAGGGTGATGAAGTCATTGCGAATGGGCGCATCGTCGTGCAGGGCAATCGCATCAGCGCCGTGGGCAACGCAGCAGATATCGCCATTCCAGCAGGTGCCAAAGTCATCGCGGCAAAGGGAAAGACAGTAATTCCTGGCTTGGTTGACGTGCATTGGCATGGTGGCATGGGTGAAAACGACATCATTCCGCAGCAAAGTTGGGTCGATTTTGCGTCGTTAGCGTTTGGTGTGACGACGCTACACGATCCATCAAACAATACAGCGGAAATCTTTACCCATAGTGAAATGCAGCGTGCAGGCAACCTGGTCGCGCCGCGTATTTTTTCTACGGGGACAATTCTCTATGGTGCAAAGGCGAATTTCAGCGCCGTGGTGAATAGCTTAGACGATGCATTAACACATTTAAAACGTCTGAAAGCGGCGGGCGCCATTTCGGTAAAGAGTTATAACCAACCGCGTCGTGAACAACGCCAACAAATCGTTGAGGCAGCACGCCAAACTGGCATGTTGGATGTGCCGGAAGGCGGCTCTTTGTTTCAACTGAATATGAGTATGATTGTTGACGGGCATACGGGTGTTGAGCACGCCATTCCTGTTGCTTTCGCATATGACGATGTGAAGCAACTTTGGTCGCAAACCAAAGTCGGTTACACCCCAACCTTGGTCGTGGGTTACGGTGGTTTGGATGGTGAACATTATTGGTATGCTCGTAGCGACGTTTGGAAGCATCCTTTGTTATCCCGTTATGTACCGCGCAGCGTATTGGAACCCCGTGCCGTGCGTCGTGAAACAGCACCAGACGAAGATTTCAATATATTTAAGGTCGCCAAAACGGCGACTGAATTGCAACGTGCCGGCGTGCCCGTGAATATCGGCGCACATGGTCAACGCGAAGGCCTCGGTGCGCATTGGGAAATGTGGATGTTAGGTCGTGGTGGTATGACCTCTTTAGAAGCAATCCGCTCTGCAACAATCAATGGTGCGCGCTACCTCGGCATGGAAAAAGATATCGGTTCCTTGGAAGTCGGCAAGTTAGCGGACATGGTATTGATCGATGGCGATATTTTGCAAAACATCGAACAATCCGACAAAATCAGCCATGTCATGCTTAACGGCCGTTTGTATGAGTCTGCAAGCATGAATGAAGTCGGTGTACGCAATAAAAATCGCAAACCGTTTTTCTTCGAAGGAGTGAATGCGGGAAATGTACCTGTTCAGGTTCGTGGGCATGGCGATGGGCACGGTCATTAATTTGTGCGAAGGTGCTATTTGATTGTTATTATATTGTCATTAAGTAAGCGTCTGACATCAAATTGACATAGTTCTGTTGTAGCCTAGTCACTGTCTACATTGTTGTAATTGAAGCCGATTGTGGTGAACAACACAATCGGCGTTTTCTTTGATTTTTTGGAATAGCTCATATGAAAAAAGTTCAGACAAAAGGCGTTACATCTTCCCTGCGTTTGCGGCGCTTGTTCTTACATACGGTTGCCCTCAGTGCAGCAATCGGCTTGATGCCTGCCATGGCTGCTGCCCCTGTGGCAGAAAAGCCCAGCCAACCCAAGTTGGTTGTGGTCGTAGTAATTGACGGCTTGCCGCAAGAGCAAGTGGCACGCTACCGCGACCAATTTGGACAAGGTGGTTTTCGGCGTTTAATTGATCAAGGCGCATGGTTTGGTAATGCCCATCAAGCGCATGGCGTTACCGTTACGGCGGTAGGGCACGCGGCGATTTTAACGGGCGCGTATCCGTATCAGCATGGGATTATTGGCAATAACTGGACTGACCCAAGCACGCTTGCCTCCGTCTACTGTACGGAAGACAGCTCCCATAAATACATTGGCGAAGAAACCAAAGATAGTGACGGCACCTCGCCAAATAAGCTGAAAGTGACAACACTGGGCGATGAGTTACGTTATGCGACGGGTGACCGTTCTAAAGTGATTGCCGTTTCTGGCAAAGATCGCGGGGCGATACTGTTGGCAGGCAAGACTGGTACAGCCTATATGTTTATGAGTAAGACAGGCAACTTCGCCAGCAGCACTTATTACATGCAGAGTCATCCTGAATGGGTACAGCGCTATAACAACGCCAAGCCGCAAGATCGTTACTATGGCAAATTATGGAAGCCTTTATTAGCGGATACAGCGTATGTAAATGATGCAAGTGACGATATTGTCGCACCTAAAACTGGGAAAAATAATCGTTTCCCGTTTCAAATGTTTAGCGAAAGCGGCAATTTGGATGAAGGCTATTACAATAATTTGCGAGCTACACCGTTTCTTGATGAACTCACTTTAGACTTCGCACGCGCAACGATCGAGAACGAGAAATTGGGTCAAAACGCTGCCGGCGTGACGGATATTTTGGGTGTGAGTTTATCGGGTCACGACTATGTTAATCACGCTTATGGCCCAGAAAGCCGCGCCTCGCATGATCATTTACAACGCGTAGATCGCATGCTTGGTGATTTTTTCACTTACATCGACAAGCGTATTGGTTTGGATAACACCATCATTATCCTGACTGCTGACCATGGTTTCCCGAACACACCAGAATTTGCCAAGACGAAGCAACTCAATGCAGAACGTATTGATGGCGCCAAAATGTTTGCCGCATTAAATACCCATTTGGCAGAAAAATTTAAAGCTGAAAAATTGGCGTTGAACTGGTCAGCACCGAACATTATTCTCGACAGCAAACTCATTGAACAACGTGGCCTTAAACGTGATGAAGTCGAAAATGTCGCAGCACGCTTCTTGCTCTCGTATGTTGGCGTCGCAGATGTCTATACGCGCACACAATTGGAAAACGGCGCAGTACCGAACAACCATATCAGTAAGCTCATGCAACGTGCTTGGCATCGCCAAGTCTCCGGCGACTTGATGGTGGTACCTAAACCTTTCTCATTTTTTAGCTACGGCGCAACGGGTACAACGCATGGCTCGCCTTATAGCTATGACACCAATGTGCCACTACTCGTTATGGGTAAGCATTGGATTAAGCCTGGTGCTTATGGTCAATATGTAGAAATTGCCGACATCGCACCGAGTCTCGCTTACCTGTTACGCATACGCCCACCGGCAGCTGCAGAAGGGCGCGTACTGACGGAAGTGTTGCGATAGACCGTTTTGATTGATTGGAGAAGCCGCATGATCGTATGCGGCTTTTTTCTTTTTGAGCCACAATCTTAAAAAAGCTTCTTATTCCATTTCCAAATCAATTGTGTCTAGGCGACGAGTCGCAGACAGTGCTTCGGCACGGCAAGGCGAAGGTAACAACGACACGATTGATTTAGAAACGGAATTAAACACTATCCACTTTGTAAAAGGTTAAAAACATGTTCTTCATTCGCAAAATTGTTGCCCTCGTCGGCATGATGCTTGTCTCCTTCGTCGCGAACGCGGCAATCAATGCACCCGAAAACGGTAAAGAGTTTACGGTTTTAGCCAACGTACAAGCGACCCCAGCTGACAAAAAAATTGAAGTCATCGAATTCTTTGCCTACACCTGCCCACATTGTTACGCACTTGACCCCTTGTTAGAAAACTGGATTAAGAAGCAGGGTAGCGCAATCAATTTTAAGCGCGTCCATGTGTCAGATCAGCGCGCGATTCCTCCGTTGAAGTTATTTTTGACCTTAGAAACCATGGGCAAAGCGGATGAGCTTCAAAGCAAAATTTTTAATGCCGTGCATGTTGAACGGGTGCGCCTGTTTTCTGACGCAGCAGTGTTGGAATTCATAGCGAGAACAGGCATCGACAAACAAAAGTTCTCCGATATCTACAATTCTTTTACCATCCAAACCAAACTAAACCGCGCGGCACAACAAATGGAGGCCTACAAAATCAATTCATGGCCGACCTTAATCATCGATGGCCGCTTTGTTACCTCGCCCTCAATGGCAGCGGTATCGTTAGGTCGCACCACAGAAGAAGGGCAAAACCAGGCATTATTGCCTGTGTTGGATTGGTTGGTGGCTCGGGCGCAGAAGGAGAAGAAAAATTGAGACGTGAATTGAGCTTAAGTAGGAACTGGATTTCATCCTAAAGAATTTTTTTGATGTATAAAAATAGACTATTGGTTAGCGGTTTTTATTTTTAAGATTTTGCTATATACTTTTGCCACATCCCATCTTCATCGAATTTTTCTTTTGGAGTACATCATGGCAACAGGTTCAGTATTTGTAAATAACCGTAGTCAAGCAGTGCGTTTGCCTGCCGAATTGCGTTTGCCCGATCACGTAAAAAAAGTCGATGTTCGAGCTAATGGCAATGAGCGCATCATCTCACCAGTTGGTGAGAAATGGGATAGTTTCTTTATCGGTACTGTGAAGACTGTCAGTGACGATTTTTTATCAGAACGCGCCTCGCAAACACAAACGGAGCGTGAGGTTTTGTGATGCTGAAGTATCTTCTTGATACGAATATCGTTATTTATGTGTTAAAGCGACGCCCGATCGAGGTGTTGGCGACATTTAATCAACATGCCAATCGAATGGCGATCTCTGCAATTACCTTATCTGAACTGCTACATGGTGCAGAAAAAAGTCAAAAAATAAGCGAAAACTTAGCCTCAATTGAAGATTTTTGTAGCCGCTTAGAAGTATTGGCATATGACGCAAAAGCCTCGCAACATTACGGGGCAATTCGTGCAGCATTAGAAAAATCAGGCAATACAATCGGCGTGAATGATCTACACATTGCTGCTCATGCACGCAGCCAAGGTCTGGTGTTAGTCACTAACAATGTGGGTGAGTTTTCTCGTGTGCCGGCGCTACAAGTTGAAAATTGGGTAGATGCTTAATAAGGTGTTTTTTCCCTTGTCTTAACAAATTTGGGTAGTGCTTTACCTCACCCAAACACTCCATGTAAAAACCAAATTGGTGCATGATCCTGCGTGCCGCTTTCTAATGCTTGCGCTTGGTGCGAGGCGCCACGGCGTTCTCGGTAGATCCAATAACGCAAATGCTCAGCGCTTTCCGCGATGAAATAATCTCTGGTCACGAGTTGGCCATCCCACCAACCCGCTTCAATTCTTTCTGCAGGTGACATCAGTTTCAGTGCGCCACGGTAGTAAGGGCGGTGTTGTCGTAGTTCGAGCGGAATGGCTTTGGGTAATAACCACGATGGGCGATTTTGCACATGCTTTTGGTGCTCGTTGACAGATTTCTTAGGCTGAAATGAAGCTTGCTTTGAGTTTGCTTGCGATGTTTTAGATGTTTGAATGGCCGGCGTCCATTGATTAGCCACTTCAGGGCGGTAATCATTTTGTGCCGCTGCCTGTAATACATTGTCTGAACCTAAACGGGCGCTGAGTAATTCGACAAGGCGATGTTGCTCCTCTGTTGAACCACCCATTTCAGGAAATAAATCACCACTGGGCACTTGCATGGCTTGCGTTTGTGCGGCAAATAATTGCAGCGCAATGACTGGCGCATCTAATTGAAGTTGAGCCAGACGTTCTTTGAGTAAGCGACAGAGGTGTTCCTCACGCCAAGTGGCTTGTGCCAACGTAATGTCTAATGGTGTTGGTGGAATCGCTTGTCGTCCGCGCTCATGCTCTAAATGCAGTTGAATCTGTGTAATCGCAAGGTGTTGATGGGTAAGCCAGCCACAGAGTTGCGTGATCATGCTTTGAGCAAAATACAAAATTGCCTCGGTATGCTCGATACGATCGAGTAAATCGATGCGTGCTTTGAATTGGGGCGAGAGCTGCATCCAATTGTAAAGCTCATGCGTTTGGCCGTAAGCACTGTCGAGTTCATACAACAAGGCTTTGCCGCAGCGTCGTTGCACACCGGCGCGTGGCAATTGGCGTACCGCACCCAAGGTTTTGCAACCAATTCCATGGAGCCACTCTAGCCATAGTTGGGCACTGGGCAGTAGAGCGATGGGTAGCGCGTCAAGACGGCGCGTCAAGGAACTTAATTGCAAGGCGAAGCCACGGCGCCTTCCTGTATTTGCGGCCGCCTGCGCCAACAACCATGCGCCTTTGGCACTGTTAGCGCAGCCAAGCGTGGCGCTAAAACCTAAACTTGCCATGGTTTGCATGACTAAGCGTAGTAGTTGACGAATTCCCCCAAATAAACGCAGGCTCGCACCTACATTGAGCAACACACTGGCGTGTTCCAGCAAGCATACTTGAGGTGAAAACCGCATCAGTGCAACAGCAGCGGCGTGCAAGCTGGCGGCTTCTTTTTCTGCATCGTTCGTTAGTATCAAGGCCTCGGGCAACAGCATTTGTACACCGCCTAGGCGCATGCCGATGTGTATACCCGCCGCTTGCGCAAAAGGTGATACGGCGACGACGCGTTTTTTTTCTTGGACTACAACACCCTCATCCTTTAACCAATTCGGTAGCCGAGATTCGATGGCGAGTTGCGGCAAATGCAGCACTAGCCAGCAACTGGGCGGAGTTGTTTTCAATACTTGCGTTGGTTTCATCGAGCTTCACTGTTGATACAGTTGCAGATAGGGGTGTTGGCGTACTTTGTTTGATCATGCAAAGTGGCACTGGTAACGAAATGTGTAAAGGCGAATCTCGTTGATGTCCGCGCCGCTTAATAAAATCAATTTGTAAACCGTCTCTCGTGGTTTTTAAGCTCAAACGTAGTGGCGCTGGCGATGGTGTTTGCGCAAAAGCGAGTGGTCGTATCATGCAAAATAAAGTGCGTCCACTTTGCGCAGCCAAATGCAGACGCCGCAAGGCTTCATTCTTCATCTGACTTTGCCAATACAAGAGTGCGCTACAACTCCCGCTGCGCAAGATATGTTCCGCTGCCCATAAAGCATCGACTGGTTTATGGGTGCGTATCCACAATAATTGCGCAGTATTCAAACCAAGTTCAGCCATGCCACCTATTTGCGGTTGAAAAGGTGCTTGTAAAAAAATGATGTGTCCCTGCCGGAGACTGGCCAATGCAGGCTGTAACAAACGTAGTTCAGCCGTGCCTTGATGCTCTATTAATATCTCAGTTAAAGCGCCCCTTGGCCAACCAGCGCCGGGCAATTCGGCTGACAAGGCGGCATAACCACTATCTACCGTTTCACCAATACCACGCGCCAATTGCGAAGCGCGCCATAGTGATGGGTGAATATTTTCTGGTGTAGAAATGGGTGATGGCAACATAGAAGAAACCTCTGCACAACTGACGCGCTATCGATTTTTGTGCTTGCGGCACTCGCTATGACCTCACTACAACGCAAACTCTGATCGTTCGTTTTTGCTTGATAGGGAGTCGCACAAAGGCTTCGAAAGCAAATTAATTGTACTGTACAAAAACACAGTATAATTAATTTTCTGAGTAAATTCAAAGCATCGAAGCATTTATGCAAATAAATAAAATACTGATTGCATATACAGTATTTTGTGCTAAAGTACTTCCCATGCACTACCAACCCGCAGATCGCTAAGATCAACTTACGAAACGACGACCAGGAGATTGAACCATGCCTTACCTCGATAATTCACTCAATACCCGCTTCAGTTTGCAATTTGCACCAACTTCTTTTTCTATCCGCCTTGGTCGACGTGAGATTTTTGTGTGTTTGGACTTTAGACTGCGCCAGTACCGCGTTAACCCAATTATTGATTGCTCCACAGGCGTGCAAGCAGGGCATTTAGAGATTCTTTTGTTGCGTAAATGGTTGGTAATTTTGTCCAAGGCGCGTTTTTAAACCCAGATATTCCATTAGGATTTGCGACGATGGTGGATGCACTTTTCGAGACACTCTTCGAAGCAGCTTCGTTGCGAATGAGGCGTCAATAGCGAGCTATTGGCAACTAAGGCCAACGATGGGCAGCGAAAATGACCGAAAATGCGCCGCCAGCTCGCAAATAGCGCTGTAAGCGCGCCCAATGGAATATCTGGGTTAAATGTAAGCGCAATAGCGTTATTTTTTGAATCAAAGTGCCGCGCTGGATAAGATGAGAGAGACGGGCATAAAGGGTGAAAAATCATATACCCCTCATTTTTTTATAATTTATGCTGGTAATGCGCTTAATCTAAAGGCATATAAAAAATATACAGGCAATAGTATATAAAATACTTACCCAAAAATGCTAAGCGATTTGTAAAGCACAAACACCTAGGTAAGGCGATGGCAAATCAAGTCTATACGCCTTGCATTTGCTCAACGCTTGCTCACGCTGTTCTGAAAATTCGCAAATGCCTAGACCGTGGCACTTCAATTGCGCTTCTAGGCGTGCCCAGCGAAGGGCAAATTGTTCCGCATAAGTATCGATCTGCTTGAGAGGCTGCTTGAGAGGCTGCTTGAGAGGCTGCTTCGGATACGGCTTAAGAGGCAGATTTAGATCATGATGATTCAGCCTCCGTGCACGTGCATGCGCAAAGTCAGCCGCGACCGCAGCGCCGAAGTAAAGCTGTGCCACAGCTTGTTGTTCCTCGAAGTCAAAATCTTCCCCGACAACAAGCAGATCAACACCCACCGGCACCTCTTCAGACAAGCCAACAAGCGACAAACCTTTCTCGTGGCTAATCGACATAAAAAGCACTTTGGGTGCCAAATCGGGGAACTGAATACGGCAAGTTGGTTGCGTACCTGCCGCGCTCACAATGTTGACGCTTTGCGTTGGTATTTGATACCGCTCCGCTAAAAACTCACATGCGGCTTCGCGCACTTGAGACCGCACATTTGCGCGACTTTCAGCCAAATCTGTGGCGCACTGCAGCACCACAATTCCCATTGCCGCAAAATGCGCCAAAGCTGGCTGTCGCTGCGCGACGGCATCAAACACGGGAAACGTCATATCATTCCATTTCCAAATCAATTGTGTCTAGGCGGCGAGCCGCAGACAGTGCTGTCGCACGGCAAGGCGAAGGCAACAACGACACGATTGATTTAGAAATGGAATCAGTCATGCTTCAGCCAACCGATTACCGATCAGCAATGGCCGCCGGGCAACCGCGCCAGCTTGAATGCGCGGGAATAAATTCGCCCTTCATCACCAAGGTTAAAGCGCCTAATTTGGCGTCGTCCGCCACTTCGGCGCTGTATAACACGGAACAACGCGGCCCCAAGTACACCCGCTTGCCGATGCGCACAATATCTACCTTCATGATGCGGTCTTCGAATAAATGGGTTTGTGGGCAGGCGAGGGCGTTTAGTTCGCTGTATTCACCAATTTCCGCGCAATCAAATTCCGTGATATCTGTCGTATCCAAGTAAACGCCTCGGCCAATTTTTGCACCCAACAAATTAAACGCCAACGGTAACCACGGTGTGCCACGCAAATATCGCATGAAGTTAGGAACGGTGATGCCTTCATACAGATTGGTAATGGCCTCAGACACCCAAACAAATTGCGTCCACATCGGCGAACTGCTTTTTTTGTACTTATAAATGAAGACCCATTTCAAAACCAAAACAAAAGCAAAGCAACCCACGCCATACGCCAAGCCCGCAATTACAAGGTAATAAACCACTTCCCACCAGCGGTCATCGGCGGCGAGTGGCATCAGGTCTAGAACAATGGTATAACCCACGGCAATGACCATGGCATGCGGCGCAATAATCCGAAATAACTCAATCAAGCCGCGCGCAATACGCCGCGCTATGGATGGCCTAAACGTCAAATGTTCAGGAAAACCACTGACTTCTTCTCGTGCCGGTAAATGAATGGGCGGGGAACCCAACCATGTATCCCCACTTTTGATACGCTCGTTGGCTGGGGCGGAAGACACAACGCCAATCAACACATTCTCTGGCAATACCGTGCCATCAGGAATGTAAGCCCAATTACCCACAAAACTTCGGCGCGATACGACAGTCGGTTGCACCGACATCCAGCCGCCATCGATCTGCTCATCTCCTAGCAACACCGCATCAGCGATAAATGTGTCGTCGCCTAGCGTCAACATATCAGGCACAACGCCCAAAGCCGTTGAAATTTCTGCGCCCTTTCCAACTTTAGCGCCCAACAGACGATACCAAAATGGGGCATACACAGTTGCATACACACCATGCAAGGCATTCAGGCTGGCTTCTTGAATTTGGTTCACCAGCCATTTACTGCAATACACATTGGTATGCACGGCATAACTCCCCGGCTTCATTTTTGGCAAAATTCCCCATCGAATACCCGCTGACAACAAAGCTGTCAGAAGTATTAAAACGGTAGTAGCAGGGAAAGCCAAAGCGAAATATTTAAGCAATTGCAATGGGATCGAGTCTCCCTGTATCCATGGGAATACATCGTCTAGCAAATCGATGGTGACAAAACTTGGGAAAACGGGAAGGAAAAACAGTGCCGTAATCACCAAACTGCCCATTAAGAAGAAACACCCTTCACCAAATAATCGCCATTCACTGACGAAAGGACGAGGGGGTAAGCTGTTTCGATCAAATGCCCCAACATCGCGTGCGGGCGAACCACTCCAACGACGGTCATCCGGTATGACCTGTCCTTCGCTTAACGCCGATTGCCCATCCAAATGACCAAACTTGCCAACTGACACGCCGCCCTCTAAAACGGCATACGAGCCTATGCAGGCATCATCCGCTAGAACAATTTTGCCTAGGCGCAGCTCACCATGTTCGACCCGTGCATTCTCAAAGCTACAGGCATTACCTGTGCTGACGCGATCGCCAATCTCTAGCAAATCAGGCACACGTATGCTCATCGAACCAATATTCACATCACGACCGATCTTCGCGCCCAATGCACGCAACCACCACGTATGCAAGGACGAGCCACTAAGCATGTAGACTGGCGCCGCTTCGATCAAGCGGTCAGCCACCCACCAGCGAAAATAGGTCAGTCCCCACAGCGGATAGCGCCCTGGCTTTAAGCGCCCGACTATCAACCATTTCGCCGCAATCGCCACAAGAAATTCGGCCAAAGTTAGACAAAGAAACGCAGCGACAGAAAGCGCAACGGCACGAGGAATAGAATCTTCCGGCTCGCCCGTAAAGAAATGATAGGCAAAAAATGGTGCCAACCATTGCACCATGCGCATGGCGACCATGCAGGGAATAACCACGGCTTGTGCCATCCCGCACAACCAGCGTTTCCAAGTGGGAGGAGGCGTCCACGGCGCGGACTCAACTTGCGGGGGAATTGCTTTTAACAAGGCTTCGGCAATTTTTCCGATCTGCCGATTTTGATACACATCACTGATCTTGAAATAGGCGAAACTTGGATCAGCGCGCAACGCCGACACCAAGCGCGCAGCGAGTAAAGAATGGCCGCCCAAGTCGGTAAAGAAATCAAGCTCACGACGAATCGCCTGCCCTGGAAACAGTTTTTGCAAGCCCGTAAACAGCAATGTCTCGGCCGCATTGCTTGGTTCATCCGACGCAGCATTGCTCGCTAGGGGCGCGAGTTCGCGCGCTTTGAGCGATTTTCTATCAATTTTCCCGGAGCTTAGTCGGGGCATTTCTGGTAAAAATTCGATGCGATTCGGCACCATGTAGGAAGGCAGTTGCAGTGCTAGCGCCTGCCGTAATTGGGTCGACAAAGTGGTTTGCAACTCGGTGTTCAATGCGTGTTCTGGCACGACAAACGCTATCAACTGATCGATGTTATTTTCTTGTCGCAAAATAACTGCCACCGTCCCAACCTGATTTTGACGCGCGAGAACAGCTTCGATCTCACCTAATTCAACACGAAAGCCACGTATTTTGACTTGATCATCCGCACGCCCTAAACATTGCACTTGGCCATCTTCACCGATACGCGCAAGATCGCCCGTTCTGTATAAGCGCGCATCATCGACCTTCCCATCCGAACGCCATGGGTTAGCAAGGAATTTTTCCGCAGTTAAATCGGGGCGTCCTAAATAACCAATCGCGATGCCTGGGCCCGTAATGCAAAGTTCACCAATCTCGCCACGCGGAAGCAGTTTTAATCCCCGCTCCACCTCAGCGTCAATCACGAGCAAACTGTAGTTGGGCAGTGGCTTGCCGATGGTGACAGGCTGCCCGATCTGCAGTTCAGCTAAACTTGCTGACACCGTTGCTTCCGTTGGGCCGTAAGTGTTGAATAATTGTCGATTGGCGGTCTTCCAACGTGCCACTAAATTTTCTGGGCACATTTCGCCGCCCAAATTGATGATGCGCAGGCTAGGCACATCCTGCTGGAAGAGGGCGAGTAAAGTCGGCACGGCATGCAATACGGTCACATGGTTCTCTTGCAAGGCAACTGGCAACGCGTCAGGGTCAAGCGCAATCTCTTTTGGCGCAAGCCACAAACAGGCGCCAACTAAATAACTAATCCAAATTTCCTCGAAAGACATATCGAATGCGACGGAGAAGCCTTGATACACGCGATCCTTTGCGCGAACGCCTAAAACGCTATTTTCACTCCGCAAGAAGTGGCAAATACTTCCTTGGGTAATCGCAATCCCTTTTGGTTTGCCCGTTGAACCCGAGGTGTAAATCACATATGCGGGGTCCTCAGACCGCCCGTTCGTGCGTCGTAACAAGGGTAAATCTGGTGCGCTCAATAAGGTCTGTGCAAACCATACTTTTAGCTGTTTGGGCACAAACGCAGTCGTGCAAATTGATTCAAATGCGGCATCGCTCACCAACCCAATTGCTGCCGCATCGTCTAAGCAGACTGCGATACGTTCTGGCGGCGTATCCGCATCAAATGGCAACCATGCTGCGCCCGTTTTGGCAATCGCCAACTGCATGATTAGCAAATTGAACCCACGCGGCAACCACAAGCCGATGATTTTTCCTGCACACGCACCTTGCTTAATCAACGCAGAAGCAGCCACATCGGCCGCATGATTGAGTGCGCCATAGGTCATTTCTTCGCTCTGAAAAACCAATGCAAGTTGCTCAGGCGTCGCCAGCGCGCTTGCCTCAAACAGGTCAGCGAGCGTTTCATTACGCAAAAAATCGAGGCGAGTTTCGCCGTGCAAAATAGTCGAACAAACGGCAGCGTGCGAATCATCAGGATTCACGGGAGAGGACACAGGGAACATTAGGGGAGGGGAGAAAAAAGGAAAAGGAGCAGAAAAGCAATCAATCAGCTAAGTACTTAAGCCGTTTGCAGTCAGTTTGATGTGCCGCCTTCAAGAACAGACACACCCGTCACAAGACTTCAAAACGCATCTCCATTTTAATTTGCTGGCAGCATTTTGGGCAGAGGTAGAACGAAACAAATCGAACTTATTGGCGCTTCATCGCCTCTTTTTTTGCGTTTTTCGCCTCTTTCTTTTCTTTTGGCGATTTCAACGGCTCTTTTTTCGTCGCTTTTTTACTGTCTTGGCTTTTGCTCATGATGTGCTCCTAATGATTACCGCAAACATGGCAACGGGCGTTGGCATGCAGTTCCAAATTTCAGATCTATCTGACATTTTTTTGCCTCTGGATCTTCAACGGGAACTCAATTCAGGATAGCACCAATGCATGGCGTTACAACCGATTTCCGATCGACAATCAAGAATAAATTTATGTTTAGCCAAACCTTAGCAGAGCCAAAACTTAGTTTTGCACCTCATGCAGCAAATTTTGCAAAATACCGTCTTTTCGCATTTGCTCGATTGCTTCTTTCATTTTGGGGACAAGCGCAACATGCTTTTCGTTGAGGTACATATAGGTGTCGGCTTTTTCCACGACACCTAGGTTCACAATGGCATTCTGTAGTTGTAGTTCTTTGATTTTGTGCTCAACGCTAAAGCCATCGGTTCCAATAAAGTAGCTCGCCCGATTTGCCATCAGCATGTTGAGACCTGACTCAACGGAGTGGGTAATCTGTAACTTTTTCCCCATCGCCTCGCCTATGCGATTGCCCACAATTTTTGAACCGAAGAGGTAAATGACATCGCGGTCTAAGGCGATTAAATCTTGCCATGAGCTGACTTTGGGCGCTAAGGGTTTACCCCAAGCCATAAATGTTGCGACGTAAAGGGGTGCATCCACGCGCACGTGGTGCGGATTGCGGCCATCTTTTAAGAAGTCGAAGATACGATAATTTTCGCCGTCCATTTCGCCCGTTTCCACCATCGCCGCAGCACGGGCAGGTGGGGCGTAGCTTAGCGTACAGGCATAGTGCATGCGCCGGCAAATCTCCGTGTTGATTTTTTCAAACAAGGAGAACAGTGCTGGCTTTTCCGCCGGGTTGACGAGAGTTACGATTTTTAGACTTGGCAATGCTTGCGCGTAAACAAACTGACCATGTGACACCATGGTCAATAACAAAGCGCTGGTCGCCGCCAGTTTTTGAATTGAGCCACACATACCAATTCCTCATTTAATTGAAAAAATCGACTCTGTCTGCTCTACATTATTGCCAAACCATATCGCGATACTACTCCCAAATTCGTTGACCAACGAGAAGTGGGTAACACTCATTCAAAGCAAGAATTTATTTGAAAACATCCTTCAAAAAAGCCAAGACCGCAGTCCAATTTTCCTGATTACCCTTGAGATTGCGATCAGTACGCAAGGTGGACGAACCGTGCACGCCGCCAACTTTAGGAATGAATTGCGTTTTTTGCTTCGCAGGTGATGCCTTAAGAATTGCTGCCGCGCTGTTGATTTCCTCCTGATCTTTCGACGAGGTGATGTAAATAGGCACACTCACTTTCGCTGCTGCGTCGCGTACTAGACTGGGTTTGCCCAAATATTCACCTGGGGAGAACGACAAGACGGCCTTCACCTCATTTGGATGTTTCGCTGCGACCAAAAAAACCAAAGCGGAAGAATAACTGCTTCCCCAGATTGCAATTGGCAAGTTTTGCGTTGTAGCCCACGCCAACGCCGCTTCAAGGTCAGGTTCGGCGTCAATATACGTGGTGCTATGTCCCAGTGCTTTAACGGTTTCATTGCTACGACCAAACAAAGTTCCGCCAGAGCGCTGATCGATCGCCAACGCGCTAAAACCCTCTTGTGCTAAACGCGGCCCAATCGTGCTGTATTCGGCGTAATTGGAACCCGCTTGATGGAACAAAAGAATCAGCGCCTTTGGCTGATCAGCTTGATAAAATTTCCCCTGGATTGCGACACCATCGGCCGCTTTCAGGCTGACATTTTGCGGCTCGCTTGCGGCGAGCGCGCCTTGCATCATTCCAAGAACACTGACGACGATTGCGACGAGGCTTCTTTTCCACTTGCCAAACATTTCAAGCACCTTTTAGTTGAATTAATTCTTTTCGGTCACGTTGCCTGCTTTTACCGTAGGCCATTTTTGGTTCGCGATGTCGATGTACTTAGACGATTCTTTTTCCCATTTTTGCGACACGCTATGGCTGTAATTCAGATACAACTTACCATCGACGATGCTGTATGCCGTTGGGTCAACCGCTGGAGCGTATCCAAACGACACCCCATACGCACAATAGCCACCGTATTGCGGCGCATATTTTTCCGGCTCTGCTTTGAATGCGTTGAGGTTCGCTTGGCTGGCAAAATACCATGTGGTTTCTTGCCAAACATAGCTAAGATTTTTCTCGCCCTTGACCGCCTTATGGTCGACAAAATAAGCCACAGGGTCATAACCCTTGATCGCCCCATCTTCTGTGGCGTAAAAAGGTTTGATTGCGAATGCATTCAATGAAATTGCCAAGCTTCCTACGGCAAGTAGAGATTTGGTGAGGAGGGAAAACTTGATCATGGCGCGCTCCATTTTGTGATTTTTAAAACAGTTTAGTCGCCAAATCGGAGCCGTGCTTACATTTTTGTCAAATTACAAAGCGAGCGGCGCATTGGTTATTCAAAAACGGAATTAGACATGAGAAAATTTATATACTCCCTCATAAATATATTGAAAATACTCATTTGCGCTTTCAATTAAAGCGCATTAAAAATATACGGGGTGCTGTATATAAATTTAACCGAATCGAACCAACAAGTTTCGAAAAATAAAACGCAACGACAAAGAAGAATAGTCGGCACACAAGCGAAATTTTCTCTGCGCCCTCTGCGTCTCTGCGACGAAAACGCTTTTTGATCAACGCCAAAAATTAATGCTTCACCGCGTCACCCAAGCGAAACACTTGCAGATCGTTGGCAAATTGCACGCTGCCTGCGTAGTTTTTACGTATCGCTTGCAGCGTTTCTTTTTCTTTGCCTAGCGTTCTCAACATGCGATGGGACAAAACGACTTGCTTTACCGTCGCTGCTTTGGCGATACGCCCAATTTCACTGGGCATCATGTGTAATTCGCGGGCCACGGCATCACTGTCATTTTCCTGCGCGGCATTGTGGGCAAGGAAGAGATCGCTGCCATTCGCCAAGACCTCTAACGCCTTATTGCTGTTGCTGGTGTCGCCGCTAAATGTGAGCGCGCAGCCACGCGTCTCAACCCGCCACGCCAGCGAGGGCGCCGCGCCGTGCGGAATTGAAATCGCTTTTAAGACGGTATCGTCACCTAGTTCAAAGCGAACAACTTGCCCCTCCGTGGGCGGTACTTCGTTGGCTTCGATCTTGAATTGGTTACTGGCGTCAGGGTCGGTGGCATTGGCTAAATACGCGTAGGCACCATGTTCGCGATCAAACAGTGCGCTAAGAAATTCTTTTACGCCAGGGAAGCCGTTGTTTTTTGTTGGGCCATAGACTTGGATTTCATCGTTGAACTTGGTGAAACCCAAGCCCTTTACGAGCGCGGGAAAATCCGCCGTATGATCAACGTGAAAATGCGAAAACAGCACTGCCTGCAAATCAGCAGGATTAGCGCGGGCTTTTTCGTAATTGAGCGCAGCCCCGCTACCAAAGTCCACCAAAATACGGGCTTTTTTATCCACCCAAATCAAATACGAAGTCGATGCACGCCCGTCGGTAAGCTCCGGCCCACCCGACCCCAAAACTTGTAGCTGCACTTGTTGGGCTTGGCAAACCGGCTTTACTTCTGCCGCATCGCTCACTTTGCCAATGACAAGTTGGCTAAGCATGGCGGCGAGCAGCAAAGCAATAGGGTGTCGTGCAAATGTCATAGAGGACTTTCCGTGTACAGAGTGATGAACCAACTGAAGAAGTGAGACCTCTGCACAACTTACTGCGCAGCCGAATTTTGTGTTTGCGATGCTCGCTGTACAGTCGTACAGGTGCGCTTCTCAACGCAAACTTCGACCGCTCGCTACTTTGTACAAAGGTCTCGAAGTATCAACAATTTAACAATACTCCACCAAATTTATAAAATGAATGCCTAATTTGCGCTTTTCTAATCAGCATTTACAATAAATTACTGGCTACCAGTATAAATAAAACCTTGGTTTTGCAATAGCTGATCAATCTGTTTCGGGAGTAGCACACCAGACACTGCATGCGCCTTGCCTTTCGCATCAAACCAATAACTACGCGGCATTTCGCCATGCCAAAGCGGATCTATCGAATACCGTAATTGCTCCGGTGGCGCTGCACCAAAAGCCCATGCATTTTCAGCTAAGTTGAGTTGCTGCAGTCTGTCTTGCATCAAACCAAGCGACTGTTCGTCGGCAAACATATCGGTGCTCACTGTGACGATTCTTAGCTTCTTTACTTTGCGCTTTTTATCAGCCAAATTGCGCAAACTGGTTTGGCAGTACTCGCAGTCGAGCGACCACACTACCAACACAAAGGGCTGACCGCGTTGGGCTTTGATGATGCCCTTGAGGCTTTCAGGCTCGAATGCTTTTGGCGCTACTTGTGCATTGTGCGTGTTTGCACTGGCTGTTAAAGAGACTAACAAATATAAAAGCACGCACAAACCGCGCAACATGAGGCGATTTCTCAATGGAGAGTACATTAATGTGCTCATTTTTTAGCCGCTTCATCGGAAGAGGTCGCGGCATCGATGGCAACAATTCGCATGCCTTCCGCCAGCGTTTGCCAGGCGAGATAAATGTTGTCGCTATGCGCGATTAAATGAGGTTGATCTGAATGGGATGTAGTGGTAGCGAGTTTTTTATCCAGCCAAGTTTTGCCTGCATCGTTTGAAAAGCGGGCGGCAATTTTGGTCAGTTTTCCATCAAACTCTTTCCATACTATGGCCACTTTGCTCCCTTTGACCATAATTTCAGCGTGCGAAGCTTGCGCTGAACCCAAAGAAATGGGCGGAGCAAGATTGCCAGCCGCGTCGGCTTTCGCATAAAAAATGCTACCTTCGCCCGCTTTGACATTGAACCATGTTTGGTAACGCGTACCATCTGCGCCAAACGCTAACGAAGGCCCGTGATGCGGGCAGGCATCCACACGCCAATCATCAAAACTGACGCGTTGGATCAGATTGGCTTGCTTGCTTGGAGACAGCGTTGCAATCGCATGATCACGGATATTTGGCTCAAAAATGTGACGCCACATGGCAACCGGTGCGCCGCTTGCATTCAAACTCAAAGCAATGCGACAGCACTCACAAGTAAAGTCAGCAAGTTTCCATTCTGGCTGAAAACTCGCGCCATTATCGTCTGACATTGCTACATAAATTGCCGCGCCACGATAACTTTCCTTGCGTAATTTGGCCGCTTCGACATCGCGCTTGTCGATCCAAGTGATAAAAATTCGCCCTTGACCATCAACGATCATGGATTCGAAACGATGGGTAATTTCATCCCGATTGTGATGCACGGTAAGCGGTGCGGAAAAATGCTGTCCGCCATCAAGTGAACGCAGAAAACGAATCTCACCTGAATACGGCTTGCTCAGAGGTTTGGTGTAAGCGATAAACATCGCGCCGTCATTTCCAAAAGCCAGTTTCGGCCGATTTTCACCGTCGGCCGAGATCGCTTCTGGCATCGCTTGCACACGCTTTGGTGCCGACCAAGTTTTGCCTAAATCGGTGGAAGATCGCAGCACCACGTACTGCGCTTTACCCGTGGCGTCTGCTTGATCAGTTTCTTTACTCACTTGCCAAAGCCGCCCTTGCGCATCAAAAGCTGCCGAGGTGCCGAGCTCGATTTTCATCGGCTTTGCGGGACCCTCCGCTTTCGTTGGTTGTTGCGCGAAAGCGGTACTTGGCTGGGCTAAAAAAAACAAGCTTAAACACAGCGCCGCTGTCGCTTGAATGCGCAAATTTATGGGCAATTTAAAGTAGGGAGTTATCATGATTTCTCGGTATGCAAATCAATAATCAAAACGCAGACTCGCAAAATAAGTGCGCTGTGGGTAAGGATTGGGGTTCACATAGTATTTAAACGCGCCAATATTATTCACACCGACTGCTGCCGCCCAATGCGCTGACAAGCGATACAAGATTTTTGCATCCACCACGCTGTAATGACTGACTGCGCCGTACACATTCGGATTCACATCATTGTAGCGCCCTGCAACTGTATTAAATAAAGCATTGTGCTGTCGCCCACTGTAACGATAACTCACACTGGCACTGAGTTTGTCGTTCACATGATAGCTTGCCACCAATGTGGCGCGCCAATCGGGAATGCGCGGCTGGTCTGTGCCGACCAAACCGGGGTTGCGACGATTAGCGAGAATGGTGGAATCGGTATAAGTGACGCTGCCATTGAGATCAAGCCCCGTGAGGAGGATATCGCGTAAATTCAGCACTGCTTCCACGCCATAAGTACGCAGCTTATCGACGTTTTGGATGCTGGAAATGGTGGGAATGACGGTGGTGTCAGTTTGAGAAATCAAGGCATCACGCTTGTCTTCCCAAAACAATGAAACGCGGGCAAGGCCTTGAGGTAACAAGCGTTCCGCCACAAATTCTGTTGAATGGACTTTTTCTGGTGCGAGATTTGGATCGTTTTGCTTGACGTTGTTTGGCAAGTTTATGGTTTGGAAAATTTCAGCTACCGTGGGGTAACGCACGCCTGTGCCAAACGCGGCGCGTAAATTCCAATCTTTATCGGCTTGGAACGCCAGCGAAATTTTTGGTGAGAAATCAGAACTGCTTCGATTTGCGTAGTTTAATTGGCGGTAGGCGGGCACATTCGAGGCATTAAAGTTGCTGCCGTCAAACGCCTTCCAATGTTCGAAGCGGCCACCTGCAACGAGTAACCAAGCGGGATCAAACTGCCACGCATCTTGCACATACAACGCCGAGGTTTGCGTTTTTCCGTAGGAATTAGAACTCGCGTTTGCGCTTGGTGTGCCGTTTAGCCAGTCGCTAGGTACAGCATATGTGGCAGATTTCAGCGTGTAGCGATCGATATGCGCGCCAAAACTAAGCTTATGGTTGGACTTGTCAGCGATGGAGTTTGAACCGGGCAGGCGCAGATCGCCACGTAGATCAATCGTCGCCCAACCCGTGCCATCCGCATTCGTCAAATTGCCACTTGGACGTGGCAAGCTAGTTCCAGAATCATAGAGGCTGCTCGTGTTGCTGGCGGTGCGGGATAAGTCTTTGTTTTGATTGTAAATACTGCCAATTGCCTCCCAATTGAAAGCATCGCGGGAGTTGGATTTAAGTGAAAATCCATGTAAAAAATGTTCGCTCTCGGCAGCGCCAGGGGCTGTTCCCGCTAAGGTGTAATACGCGGCATCACCGGCGAACTTAACGTAACGACTCGCGCCAGAACTGGTGGTGTTATAGACGGGGCGGCCTTGCGCGTCTTGCAGATAATTCGCCACTGAGGTGGTCGAACTGTTTTCCCACCAGCCTAGTGTGTAGCTGGCGCGCAAAGTTGGCGAAATTTCGTAGGCAAGTTTGATTTTGCCTTGCGTTTGATTCACGTGATCAGCGCCTATGCTGCTGGTGATGATGCGGGGGTTGCCATTGGTATCAATATCGCGCAGCTCGCCGCTGACATTGGTAAATGCGGGTGTGCCAGTGACTGTGGCTCGTGTGGCAGCACCAAAAGTTTGCGGTTGACCATTGTTATCTAATTTATCGACGGAAAGTAAATACGACCACGCGCCGACTTTGTCGCCAATGGATAAAGCAGCATGCCCGCCATTGAAGGTGTTATCGGTGCCGTATTGGCGAAAGCGTTGACCAAACAAATCAAACTTGCCATGCGCTTCAAATTTTTCTGGCATGTGTGTCGAGATTAGTACCACGCCGCCAGCCGAATTACCCGGATAAAGCGCAGAAAATGGGCCGTACAACACGTCAACACGTTCGATTTCTTCCGGTGACACTAAACCCCAACGCGGCGCTGTGCTAAAGCTGTTGTTGAGATAATTTGAGAGTAATAAATTATCCGCATACACCGCCGTTTGGGCGCTAGAAATCGAGCTATTCACGCGCAAAACCAAGATGCCATTGCGGTCGCCTATATAACGTTCCCTGACGTGCGCGCTAGGTAAATAATTCAATGTTTCGGCTGATGTAATGGCATTGATGTTTTCGGCAATTTGTTTGGCGTCGATGCTTTCTATCGTGTTGGGTAAATTGCTTGGTAAGTTGGATTGTTTGCTTTTGACGATCACTTTCTGAATAGTGACGGCTGTCGCTCCGTCGTCAGCGCGATTCGCGCTATCTGGCTCAAGCGACGCAGCGAAAGTAGTGGCAGACATCTGCGTTAAAACAGTTAACACAGCGAGGTGAAGGCGATTTTTCGTTAATGAGTGAGTTTGCATTGGTAATCTTGATCAAAATAATGCTTACGCCGCAACAAAACACGCGAAAACCGCGCGATTGCTTCAACGAAAAGCAAGACGTAAATAAATAAAAAATGCGAAAAAGTGAGCGCAAAAAACGACGCGATAAGGCCTGGATTAAATCAAGCGTAATGGCGCAGCGACAGAGGTGCGGAGAAATCGTCGCCGAAATGCGACGACATCATCCCTATGCCAAGCTAGGCGGGGCGCGTGATTGCGCGGTGGCCCAAACAAAGAGTGGGGCAGGTGAGGTGTAGTAGAGGTTGGGGAAAGACTGCTCAAACGGGATGACCGGTACGGTCAATTGCGCCGTTGAAGGTAAAACAAAGGAAGCAGGGTGTGTGCAGCAAAATGGGCAATGCTCGACATGCATATTTTTGCTCGTCGATTTCACTATTTTCCCAGTGCCAAGCGCTTTCGTTGCGTCTTTTGCGTAGTCTGACGCTGCGCCATTCAAGTTGATCAACTTGATACTGGCGCTCGTACAAATCTCTGCCCACGGGGCATTACTTTTTGCGTTGCCAATAAATGCATTGGACACCGCCGGCGTAAAAGCGGAAACCAGCATAGCGAAAATTGCGATGAAGGCGGTGATTCGTCGTAAAAAGTAATTCTTGCGCATACAATAAGTGTAGTCGAAATCCCATCAAAAACGAAGCAGAGCGGTAGCAAATCAATTAAGGATGCGTAAATTAGACGCATAATCCAACGATTCAGCGCGCAAAGCGCGTCAAACATGCGTTTGGTCGCTAAACTCGTTAGAATTATGCGATGCTTGACGGTATGATTGTTGCAACGCAATTTTTGACGACAATATTCTCCTAAGTACAGGTTTTGTTTACCTAAAAGGACAAAAAATGACTAATAAAAACAAACGTCGAGCATTATTGTTAGCCTCAATTTCCTCTATTGGTCTGCCTTTTTCTAGTCGCGCTGCCAACAACAGCGCGATTGAAATCGGGCTTCTACCCAACATTAGCTCCCGTATTTTGCTCGCTCAATATCAGCCTATGCGCGATTTTTTGATGCGTAAACTAGGGCGGCAAATACAAATTTCTACTGCCGCAAATTGGGACGTTTTTTTTCAACGCACCGCGGCACTTGAATACGATGTCGTCATTACGGCATCAAATTTGGCACGGGTAGCGCAGCTTGATTTTGGCTATGTGCCATTGCTTTGCTATGAACCTAATAACAAAGGCTTAATCGCTTGTGCTAAAGAACGACCGCTGAAGGACATTCGTGACTTGAATGGACAAACGCTGGTGCTGTCGAATCCCAAATCTATTGTTGCTTTGCGCAGCTTGCAATGGCTAGAAGAAAAAGGCCTACAAAAAGGAAAACACTTCAAGACCATAGACACGCCAACTGATGACAGTGTGGGCAATGTCGTGGTGCGCGGCGATGCAATTGCGGCTTTATTGAGCGGGGGCGAATTCAAAGCAATTCCTGAGGCCATCAAAGCGCAAATGCAGATTTTTGCCACCGTTGCGGAGGTGCCCGGTTTTATTGTTTTGGCAAATCCTAAATTTGCCGCGGCCGACGCGCAAGCGGTAAAAGCCCAATTGCTCCAATTTGCGACCAATTCTGAGGAAGGCAAAGCGTTTTTCGCAAGCTCTGGTTTTAGTAATATTCGCGAAATACCTGCCGGATTTTTGGAGTCAATTGATCCTTTTGTCGCTGCAACACGAAAACTTTTTGCTCAGCCTGGATGAGAATAATCGCGTGGAGTCGTTTGTCGCTGTGCACTAAGCTGGTTGTAATTTGTGTCGCAGTCGAGCTGTTAGCGGCTTGCCTCTTGCTGCTTGGCAGCATGCGCCTGTTGCGCACGACATTAACCGAGCAAGCCGCCTACCAAACGGCGCAAATTACGGCGTTATTGGATCAATCCATTGCTGTGCCATTGTCACAACGGGACTATGCGACTTTGCAAGAAACTCTAAACCAGGTTCGAAGCGATGATGCTATCGTGTATCTGGTGCTATGGGATCACCGTGGCAAGCTAGCGGTGGCCTCGGGTTGGAGTCCAACGGTGCCTTTACCAGCACGTGACCTTGGCGATATTGATCTGGATAGAACCGATACCACCTTACATTTATCGGCTCCCATCATTATTGCGGGCCAAATGTTGGGTCGCGTTGATTTTGGTTTGTCTACCATTGGATTACGCCAAGCCCGCGCACAGTTTTTACAACGTAGTTTGAGTGCGGCGCTGGGAACTTTGCTGCTTTCCGCCTTTGTCATGTCAGCCTTCGCTTTTTTTGTGACGCGCGATCTGACGAAGCTTACAAACGCAACTAAGCGCTTCGCCGAAGGCGAATTAGATACCGTTGTTCATATTCATTCCAAAGATGAAATAGGGCAGTTAGGTGGGAGCTTTAACGACATGGCCGGCGCCCTAAAGCAACGCTTAGTTGCGCTTGAACATAGTGAGCAACAGCAACGCTTACACCTAGAAGCAACCAATACCGAGAAAGCCCGACTCGCGACTTTGCTCGGCGCCATGCATTACGGCATTTTGTTTGTTGATAAAAATTGTTGCGTGATTTATGCCAACCCTGCGTTTTTAAAGATTTGGACATTAAGTGAATCACCCATCGGTGAACACTTACGGATGATTTTGCCGCACATGCAAGCGCAAGTTGATGAGAACGATGTGGCTGTGCTGAACTTGATGCTGCAATTTCACATAGACGAAAGTGTTGGCGACGCGGAGATTCATTTAAACGATGGTCGGCTCATCGCACAGAAAATGCAAATCGTGACGGACACGAAAAATAATACAAACAATATCGATACGATTTGGTTCCATGAAGACATCACGCAAGCGCGACAAACCCAACTTCGTGCCTATCAAGCTTTACGTGATCCGTTGACCCAGTTGCTTAATCGCCGAGGTTTTTATGAAAGCTTGAATTCGTCGATGCTCAAAGCGTTTCAGGATTCGACCAATATTGCGCTGATGTTTATTGACCTTGATAATTTCAAAACGGCAAACGATTTAGGCGGACACCGTGTCGGCGATGAAGTGTTGGTTGCTGTAGCAAAAACACTGACAGAACAAATGCGGCAACACGAATGCATCGCACGTCTCGGCGGTGACGAATTTGCCATTATTTGCCCCAACATTAATTCGGAAGAGGCAAGCATTATCGCCACGCGTTTGGTGCCGGCGATTTCTGAACTGTATTTTCCTGTGTTAGGTGAAAAATTGCGCGTTGGTTGCAGTATTGGCATTGCGACCTACCCCCATGACGCCGCCACAACCGATACCTTGCTCGCTTGCGCGGATACTGCCATGTACCAATCGAAGCAAGCGGGTAAAAACCGCTGGACCATTTTTAGCAAGCCAAATCCAAACCATGCTCCCGTCGCACCAGATTTGATTTAAGTGCTTCAGCTTGAAGTCTGCGAGCGACCTCAAACATAATTTTGTAAGAAAACTTTCAGGTTCTACGACAGATTTTTAAGGTCGCCCTCTTACAATTTTTCCAACACAGTAATTTCTAAGAAAGTACGCAGTGAAAACATTGCGTTCGGTCTCACTTTCAGCGAGATATTACGCATATTCAATGTTTAAAGTTATGATTCTTAATAAAATATACAAATTTGCGACTTTGCTACTCGTGCTTTCTTCTAGCCTCTTCGCAGCCTCGACTGCGTTTGCGGGCGATTTTTTTGAGAAGAATGGCGTCGCCATCGAAGGCTACGATGCGGTCGCCTACTTCACTGATAAAAAACCGGTAGAAGGAAAGAAAGAATTCAGCGCTGAATACAAAGGGTCGACCTTCTTGTTTTCCACTGCAGCAAATCGGGATAAATTTGCCGCGAATCCAGCCGCATTTGCACCGCAATTCAACGGTTTCTGCGCATATGGAGCGGCTGCTGGTTACAAGGCGAAAACCGATCCTGATGCATTTTCCATAGTGGATGGAAAACTTTACTTAAACTACAACAGTGTGGTTCGTGTGCGTTGGAGCTTAGATACACAGGGCTATATCAATAAAGCTGAAGCAAATTGGCCTACCGTGGAAAAGACGACAAAAGTAAATTAATGATAGATTTGAAACTATATTTTTGTTAAAAACCTTATTTTTCGCTCAGGTAGAGCAATGAAAAGTCCCATGTGAACGCGTCAACATGGGGCTTTTTCTCAGAAATGAGCCGCGAGTGAATTATTTGACAGACGTTAGATAAGCAATAATATCTGCCCGTGCACCCGCATCAGCTAAACCCTCGTACTTCATTTTTCCTCCGGGGATAACTTTTTTCGGCTTTGTGATGTAAGCGTCAATTTTTTCAGCATCCCAAACGATCCCGCTCTGTTTCATTGTGTCGGAATAACCTGCAAACTCCCCCACGGTTGCCGCTTTACGTCCAAAGATGCCATGGAGTGTTGGCCCTTTTTTGTTTTTTCCTGAAACGATGCTATGGCAATCGCCGCATTCCTCGGCGAAGGTATCCGCGCCTTTTTTAGCGTCGCCGGCAGCGCCCGATTGAAGCGGAAGTAGCATCGCAAGCAGGCAAAACGGAAGCATGAGTATTCGTTTTTTCATGTTGATTTCCTAAAACTTACAAGGCTGTCCAAACGAAGACAGAAGTCGTGTTATTGCTTCTAGCGCGCCGTAAATTGCCATCATTATCGAAGTACGATGAACCGCCTGAAAAGCGCGTATACCCTGTGAACTGAAGGCCGAAGCGAACATTGGCCCAACCACCACCCCACGAGCTTTCTTGACCCCAAGGCGTCCAGTCTGCCTGAAGAATGTAGCCTCTTGTGTTCGGCCGCCCACCAATCGACCCATTGGTAACTAAACCGGTTGTTTCGTCGACTGTGCTGTACAGATCGGCGTTTCGCTTACCGCGCAAATCGAAAACACCCACAGTTGCACCCCAAGTTTGATCGTAATGGTAGGAGCCAGCGGCACGAAATTGATTGAAGGTATTGCGTACATTTTCTGCATCCGCCAAAGTATGATTTAGGCGTTGCCATTCGCGCACATAACTGGTGTTCGCGGTAAAAATGTTTTTGCGGTTACCGAGGTATTGGTACGAGGCATCGACGCCGAGGTCACGGTATTTGTCCGCAGGTCCGAAAGCACCGCGTTCTTGGATGCTAGAAGCGAATCCAAACACGCCCACGGAAAAATTATCACGCTTACTGTCTTTAAAGTAAGCCAGCCGACCATAGGTGCTGACGCCTTTGATTTGCCCTGGGTCTTCCGTATTCAAGAAGTTCAAGGTCTTCTTCGACAAATTATTATAGAAACCGATTTCTGCATAAAGGCTGTCATCGTAGAAGGTATAAAAATTAACACCAACTACGCCGCCCCCAAGACTTTCAACTTTCGGTTCCGCCGGACCAAAGCCAGCATTGAAATCTGATGAGGTATAGGGAAAGCGCCACTGTCCTAACGTGTTGAATGGGTCAGTCAAAGTTGGATTGTTATTCAATGACAGGCCTAAGGTCAGGTCTTTTTCACCCAACTTTAAAGTGCGAACATAACGAATATCTGCTTGATCAAGTGAAAAAACGCGATCAATTCCAGAGTAGGTAATTTGAACAAAGCTACCGAGATTATCGGCTAATTTACCCGCCACAAAACCAGATACTTCTTGCACAGCGACTGTATTGTTTCGATCAAAATGATCGATCTTGTCTGCTTCTGGCGCATCTTTGGCAGTGTGGGTGGCGTTGGCTACCAACATCGCTGAGAGGGGAATGTTTCCGCTCTTACCATTGGTGTCGGTATAACCATTAATTTTGAATCGAATACCAAACGGCGTCAGTTGGGGCCCAAAACTACCCACATGGCAGGCAGCGCAGTCAGATCCAGTCTGGCGTGCATAACTGGGAACCGCATTGGCATTGGGCGTCGTTATAGCTAATGTCGCTCCAACACCCACCAATAAGACAAGTTGTTGCAAAGCGCCATGTTGCAGGATTGCTTTTCGAACTGCATTCAGAATTTTCATGATTTTCCTCAGCTTGTTATAAGACAAACTGATTCTCGACGCACTTGCCTTGCAAATACCTGACGAAAAAATGTCAGGCAATCGCAAGCTAGTCATGGGCAAGATGCATTGTCGAAAAAGTGGAGCGCAAAATGGATGAAAAAGGAGAGGGGAATGCGAGGGAAGAAGAAGACCCAAAACGTCATTCAACTGGCAAATTAAAATTCTTCTTCACATGGAGTTCACTCGTACTGATGTTGCTTGGTGGAGCCATTTTCGCAGGCGGTAAAATCGCGCTAGATAAAACAAACACGCTTGAGTTTTGCATTTCATGCCATGAAATGAAAGATAACAATTACGCCGAGTACAAGGATACAATTCACGGAAAGAACCGCACGGGTGTCAAAGCAACTTGCGCGGATTGCCACGTCCCGCATGACATCGTCGGCCTCACCGTGCGTAAAATATTAGCGGCAAACGACTTATTCCACCACGTCGCCGGTACGGTGGACACAACGGAAAAATTCGAGGCGCGTCGCTTAGAATTAGCGAAGCGGGTTTGGCTACACATGAAAAAAACCGATTCGCAAGAATGCCGCTACTGCCACGACGCAAAAGCAATGGATCCAGAAAAACAAGGAAAGACCGCCCAGAAGCAGCATCAGAAATTAGCTACTGGTGAACGTACCTGTATTGATTGCCATTACGGCATAGCGCATAAAGAACCGGAGGGTGGTTTCGACCCGAGTGACGTGGTAACAAAGTAGGCGAAGGATGATGAAACCGAATTTATGCGTATCTTAATTGTTGAGGATGACAACCTAGTTGCCCAAGGCCTCAAGCAGGGCTTACAAAAAATGGGGTATACCTGCGATGTAGCATCGAGCGCCGAAGAGGCGGAAATTTGTATCAATGGCGAAGCTTTTGACATGGCACTAGTCGATATCTCCTTGCCTAAAGCTGACGGCTTGTCATTTATTCGACAATTACGCAGTCGTGGAAATCACTTGCCGGTTTTAATTTTGACAGCCAGCGGCAGTATGGACGCGACTGTAAGCGGCTTAGATGCCGGCGCCGATGATTACATGATCAAACCTTATCGGCTGCCGGAAGTCGCGGCTCGTATTCGCGCGCTAATTCGGCGCTCAAACGCGATTGCAGATGCGTCGCTGCGACACGATGGTCTATGCCTTGATACACGTGCTCATACTGCAACGCTAGATGGATGCGCGTTAGAATTGACTAACCGTGAATGGGCGATGTTAGAAATACTGCTGATGGCATCCCCTGCTGTCGTTAGCAAAGACAAACTGGTGCAGCGTTTAGCGGGTTGGGATAAAGACATAACGCCCAATGCGATTGAAGTTCACGTGTCCCGATTACGACAAAAATTAAGCACTGGCAGCATCGTTATCCGCACTGTTCGCGGTATAGGATATAGGATTGATGCACCAAAAAATTGATCACATTGCTCAACCTTTATCGCTAAGACATCGCTTAATCTTGGCGCTGATGACGCCGCTCATCATTATTCTAACGGCAGCATCCATTTTTGATTACCAACTCGCAAAAAAGACCGCCAATCGGGCGCATGATCAAGCACTTGCCGAGAGCGTATTTGATCTAGCAGAGCATCTAAAGCGCCAATCCCCTGACGCCAAAATCGATCTCGAAGAAGAGTCTGAGGTCATGTTACGTAGCAATGCACCCGACGTACTGTTTTTTTCCGTGTTGGATACCAATGGAAAAGTATTAGCGGGCGACAATGATTTACCTCAATTGCCGCAACCAAGCGGCGAGCGCATTGAATATTTCGACAAAACATATCACGAAAAAATCGTTCGTATGGCCACCTACGGCTTAACTACGCGAACACAGTATTTTCAAATCGTCGTCGCTGAAACAACCGAAAAACGCAATCAAGCGAGTAGTCAAATTCTCACCGCGATGATTATCCCAAACCTCGCCGTCATTATTGCGACCTTGCTTGCCGTGATTTTTGGCGTGCGACAAGGCTTGTTACCGCTAAACGCGGTCGAGCGCGATATCGCTGGGCGCTCAGGTGCCGATTTACACGAGATCGATGTCGCGGGGACACCAACAGAGATTCGCCCCATGCTTGCTCGTCTTAATGAGTTATTTGCACAAGTGCGGAAATCAATCGACATTCAACAACGCTTTATCGGTGATGCTGCCCACCAATTACGAACGCCGTTGGCGGGGCTGCAAAACCAACTTGATCTTGCCAATGCGGAGGGCACATTTGATAAAAAACCAGAGCGCTTCCACGCCATTGAGGAGGCGACAACTCGACTCTCACATTTACTCAATCAACTATTGGCGTTTGCGAGAACTGAGACACTGAGCGCACTCAAAGATGGTGGAGATATAGTCGAATTAGGCCAACTCGTCGAAGATTCGGCATCACTATTTCTTGATGCCGCACTTGCTAAATCGATAGACCTTGGTTTTGACATCAACCCAGCGCAAACAACTGGTTCGTCATGGATGCTACAAGAAGCCCTTTCCAACCTTATTGACAACGCCATTCGTTACAGCCCAACGGGTAGCATCGTCACCGTGCGATGTGGCACGCATCAAGGTCAAGCGTTTTTGCGCGTTGAAGATAGCGGGGCGGGCATTTCCGAAGAACATTTGAAACATGTCTTCGAGCGCTTCTACCGCGTCCCTGGCTCGCCCGGCCACGGCTGCGGCTTAGGTTTGGCAATTGTTCAAGAGATTGCCGAACTGCATGGGGCGCAAATTGAATTTCCTAAGACGCAAGCAGGTTTTTGCGTGCAAATCATATTTCAAACGAAATAGGGATTGAGATTGGAGTAATCTGTCGTGACTAAACACGAAAAACTCGATCAAAACCTTTTTTAAATCTGCATAAAACTCAAATGGAATTCGCGAACTATTTTGCCGCCACATGGGCAATGCCACTCTTGTTTTTAATGAGCTTAACCGTGACGGTGATTGTCTCGGTAAATAGCCATAGAACCTCTAAGCGCCTCACACAACTTGAAATGTTACGAGGAGTCGATCAGCAATGGCAAACATTAAATAGCGCCATTCTCTCGCGACCAGACATTCAAAGACATATCAACCCAGAACAAGATCAACTTTCTGAGCGTGAAATCGTTCGCAGAAATATTGTTTTCTACGTTTTGAACTTGGAATTACAAATTCAACGAAGCTGTCATTTGAAGATTATTGACCAACAATTGGCAAAACGCTTCCAAGATGAGCACATTCAATTTTTAGGAAATTTGAAAGAAGAAACCTTAGAAATATGTGCCAATTCGAAGGTATACCAAGCTGAGTTACCGGAATTGATCGAAAAATTAAAAAACTCGATTCCTTGAGCCTGAGAACAAGAAGCCAAGTAAGTCGAACATGTATATGGTGAAAAGGCTTTTAGAACGTAAAACGCTCGTAACGAATTCGTGATGGGTCAACTTTACCGTCGAGCCAAGAACTCACGTCAGCCATTAGCCCCGCTGGACCGCAAATGAAAATGGTTTTGTCAATTAGACGACTCGCGTCAGGCAAGTCAGTAGCCAAAATACGGCGGCCAAAAAAAGTTCGACCAGAATTGCCGGGTAGGGTAGAGGAAGCGGTCGAATCGAAAACCTTAACATCGATATCGGTCATTTCAGCTATGAGCGCAAGTTCATCACCACGACAAGAAAAATAAAGCTCAATTTCCGGTAACGGCTGCCCGCTTGCGCGCAGTGCTCGATACATTGCGAGAAAAGGCGTTATTCCCGCGCCACCCGCCACCCATATCATCTTAGGCACGGTGTTGTGTTCATCGAAGCAGGTAAAGTTTCCTCCAAGTCCCTTAAGGTCTAATTCAAGTGGCTCGTTGTCACCAAGTGTTTGGGCATGCAAGAATGACGAGACAACGCCTGATTTTTTCACCGTGATGGCGATTTGCAGTTTGTCTTCTGAAATCGCAGAAACCGTGTAAGTGCGCACGTAATCGTCGTTTAACGATTGCGGGTCACGATCATTCATGTGCCGGTACTGCCGTTCTGCGTACTTTGAGAAGTCAAAAATCGCGTGCCCACCAGGGACTAGGTCGACCGGGCTTGGTAAGGCAAAGGTAAAGGTCGATGTCAGCTTTGATTCTTTTCTAATGTCAACCAATCTCGCTTTGAGTTCCACCGATTTTCTCGACGCTGGCGCCTCTTTGGCGAGAAATCGTTGCTTCGGGTTGTACGGCGACATCTGCTCCTGACTAACCAGTTCGAGATCTAACGCGCCACGGGTCAGAAATGCGTTATCAATTGACACCAAGGTAATCAGCGTCGCCCCCGGCATGATTTTTTCAGCCTGCTCATTAAATAGGTTGCGAGCACGACCGCTGACCTGCAAAAGATCGCCAGTTGTGAAATCAGGAATCGCTAAGCCCATCACTGGATCAGTCTCAACGTTGCCAAGTGACTGATAAAAACGGTTGCCTGAGTAATCAGGTAACACCAAATGGCCGCCATTCTCATCTTCAAAGTAACGCACAAAACCTTTAGGGCCGCCGCGATGGTTACACCCCATGTCGGACTCGCGTTCGTCTTGGTCGTGGTGTCGTGTCGAAATGAAAATTGTACTGGCCTTTTCCAGAAGTTCAAGGGCTGGTGTTGGAAGGTGTTTTTGAAACGAAGCGGTTGTTGGGGTTCGGGGCAACGGACGTAACTGCCTAATGGTGATGTATTTCGGGCAATTGCCCATGTGTTCGTTGGTTTGAAGGTCAATGTTTAAATACTGTTCGCCCTCAGAAACCGTCGTAACGGTGGCCGAGTCGACTGTACCCGCGATTTTTACTCGGCTGCGACGTCGAAAATCAATGCCAATGCCGGCGAATTGAATTGGCTTTTTTGTTGATGAGCTCACGGCAGCTACGAATGGATCGGCAGTATTCACCCGCGCCGTGACATGCAAAAGCGTATTGCTTGGTGCAGTGATCTTCGGATTGCACAAAATCGTCACCCATGGTGTACCTGATGCATCAAGGGCGCTAAGCGGTAGAAACTGCAGTTGACGGTAATAATCAACGTGCTGGTGCGACATTTCATCGTTGATGGCACCAGAGATATACGAACTCTGATCGGCAGGCGCATTACGCATGCGCTGAACATGAAGTTCGCCTTCATGTTGGCGGTGGGTTTTGCGTATCGGTAGCATCATGCAATTTATTCTATATGCCGGATACCATGCTGTCGAGGGAAACGAGTACGGTTAAAAAAAGCAGTTTTAAACCAATCGCACGAATCGGATTAACTTACCACACCTAGTCAACTCAGCGCTTCAAAAGTCCGAGTCTTGGTACTTTCGGAGAAGTGTTGCATACCTATCTTATTGAATAAAAAGGTTTAAATAACTTTCTCTGCAGGCGAAATGTTGCAAATTGAAAGTTATCCACAGTGTTGCGTAGATTTTAAAGAGGAGCGCAACAGTCGGAATAGGAAAATCGTCAAGATACGCAACAGACGCCCGCTACTGAGTTTGGGGCTGATTAGCTAGTCAAAGTAGATCCAGGTGGCCAACAAATTTTTCCAAGTCAACTGGCACAGGGAATTTTTCGGCAAGGTCATTTAAGATCGATCTGTATTTTTCGATATAACCTTGAGACTCCCAAGTGCCCTCGAATTCATCACACATCGGCGGCATTTGAATGGAGCCCCTAATGAAGAATCTGGTTGATTCCCAACTAGTGAACAATCGTGCTGACGCACAAAACTCCCTGTTTTCTGCAATTAATGCGGGCGTTCCAATTATATTTCCAACATCCTGTTTCGTGAGGCTGCCTGGTCGTAGAAATATTTCGAACAAATAAGCCTCGACATTGTCCGGTGTACTAATTTTTGCGATACCAAGAAGGTTCGACATTATCTGAATCACAATATTTCGAAACGCTTGCAAGCTTGTCGTGTTTTCGAGCTTTGCCTCGGTCTGTGGTTCTATCGCGTGAAGCTTCTTCGCAAATTTTTGCAAACGCGGCAGATGCGCGGCACTCAATGGTGCAATTTCATGGATCGGAATGCGTTGGATGCCGTTCGCATTGCCATAACAACGAACAGCAAGTTCATGGATTGTACTCACCACGTCATGGTATGCCGCCATAAGGTACCATTCTGTTTCGCCATTGCGTCGCTTGGCTATTGGGATTTTGATGCGATATCCGTTATAAATCGTGCGCATAGCCTCCTCAAAGCGTCTTGCTTCAAGTCTTGAATCTGTGCGAAGGACCAAGGAATTTTCATTGCAAAAAGGTCCGTTTTCTTGATGCAATCGGCGCAAGCGCCGGGTCAAGCCTGACGTCAAACCGACTTTGAAACAAAATCCATCTTCCCGCGGAAGTATATAGACAAAGTGTTTACCTAAGATTGATTTCGGCATTTGAATGGCACCTTTTTTTAATTGACTGGCTCAGCTTGTTATTACATGGAGCGAATTCCAACCGATGTTGTAGGATTTTTTCGCAAACTGCGAAAATGAGCCGAAATGGATATAAGAATAAACTGCGCTAACAGGACTTTCGACGGGGAATCGCCGATGAAGTCTTCGCTTTTACGTACGACCATGGCGGAGCCCCCGTCAAATTTGCGTTAGACAAACTATGCACATCCGCCTAAGGCTCTCGCAATGATAAAGTTTTTTCACTTCATGTATTGGACAAACAAGATCGGGAAGATTGTTTTGATCGCTGCAGGTTGTGGGGTATCGGGAGCATTACTTCACTTTTTTGGAGACCCCCTCCATTGAATAAACTAACCCTAGTTGAAGGGACAGTTACAGCAATTCAAGAAAGAGGGGCTCTGAAAGGTCTGTCATGGTCCCGAACGGCCGAAGCATCATGCGCTACACGACGCCCACTCATCGCGGCTCTGTATGATGCACGCGCTAAAAGAAGGATGGAAACCGATTCAATGAAAGTGAAGTTGTGGGAGAAATTGGAAATTATATTTTTTCCCCACAACAAGATGAGTCGGTGAAATTCGCGCAAATTTCACAGAATTAGAAACTATCCCTCAATATGAAATCCGTGAGATTTGCGTGAATAAAAGGGTGAAATTTACGCGAATGCACTTTTCTCCCAGGCTTCAACTACCGCTCGTGCCAAATTTGAGGTGCGTACTTAAGTGGCATGTACCATTTACGAAATTCGTGGTGTGGTACTTATTTCTAATTTAGCACTTTTTACGCAACACCCATAATTGTGCTAGATCTTCGCATAATTTATATTATGTCAAATTTAGATCATCACAGGCTAACGGTGAAAATGCCGATACCTTCGTTTAATCTATTTCGTTGATGGCTGATGGCGCGGAGTAGCTTTGAGACATCGCCGCATTTGAATTGAAACTTACGCGATTGTTTTGAAACATTCTCAAACGACAAAGACCGCCTTTTGAGCGGTCTTTTTTTTGCTTAGGTTACTCTGGTTATTTGGTAACGTTTTGTTTTATGCTAAAGTAATGGCTCGGGCGGTTTCGCTTCGGGCGTATTGACTAAGGGGAACACGGCATTAGTCCCCGCCACCTTCTACCCTTCCAACTTATTGATGTTGTGCTACATTTACACTTCGTTGGCAGTTGTTATTAGGCTGACTTGGCCTTTGCACTTGCATTGATGAGCTAATTTGGGTTGCTATCCAAAAACTGACTAACGCACTTTCAATGCGCTCCTTTAACCTCATCGGCAACTAAAACAAAAATGAGTAGCTGCGGGAGCTGATGCAACACAATGTGCCCGCCAACCTATACGTCCGAAACGAACCGCATCTGCTACTCACAAATCAAGTCTAGCACAGGCTGCCAATAGTGAACACTATTACCCCTGATACCGACTAGGATGAAGGCTTGCTTTAAGTTCGGCTTCAGTCTTTCCAGCTATATACGACAAGGTTTTAACGTCATTCTGGGACAAAGGCGCATCGTTTAACTTTTGCGCTTCCATCTCAATCTTGCGCATGTTGGCTTTTAACTCCTCCTCCTTCATGCCCGTCATTCTTTGCATCATTTCCATTAACTGCGGGTCGATTTTTTTGGTGCCATGTGCCATATTAATGCTCTCAGTTTGAGATAATGCGACGTTGCTTAAATCAGTTAATGCCGGTAACGCTGGCGTATTTGTAATCGCTAAACTCTGCAATCCGGTGACTGCAAACGTGTCTTTATCGTAAATAATAACGGGCGAAACAAAGCGATATTCTCCGGCTTGAATGGCGGCCTTGGCGCGCTCTGTCCAACGTGCATTTTGCAAGTAAAGGCCGTCCGGCTTCCACACAAGCTCTCTAAACCATCCCGCCGCTATGGCATCGCCATTAACTATGCTTTTGTGGCCATAATCAATTAAAGAATCTTGTGTGCGGCTAGCGACATCAGCAATGATTTTATAAGCGCCTATTTCTGTTAATTCCCAATCACGATCAGGCGCGGGGCGTCCGTCTATGGCGCGAAATTTTCCAGCGGGAATAATACGAAATTCACGATTGAGCGTTAAATCTTGTGTCAGTATCGAGCTTAAGTTTTTCATGATTTTTTTATAAATTAGTCAGGTTTGTAAGCTCTTTTACTTGTCTAGCTAAATCTCCACGTTCAACAATAATGACTTGAATACGGTTGTCGATACTTTCAATTTCGATGGCGCGTTCAGCAATAGGCGCGCCAACTTCTTGCCTATCCTTTCCCTCATGTTCAAGGCCTAGAGCGTCGAATTGTTCTGCGATTTTTGCTTTAATGGCATCGCCAAAAAAGAACATTGCCGCCTTATTAGCTGCGATAAAGTTATCGTGGTACGGCAAAAAAATCTTTGGAACTTCCCCAAAAATATTAATGTTTTCATTCGTTAAACCATCTTTAATGATGGAAGTCGCCTCCAAGTAATTCATTGGCAAGTTTTTCTTTGGAAAAACATCACTTTGACGATTTGGATACAAAAACAAGCGTATTTGCTTAGTCCATTCTGGGTCTTTTAAGAAGTCTTTGCCGCTGTTGTCAATGTAAGCGTTAATCAGCGTTTTTACATCGTCAATGGGGATAGGAAGCTTATGCAGCAACTGCTTACGCGCATTAAGCGCCGCTTCTTCGTCATCAAGCACTTTTTGTGCTTGTCTGAGCTTAATTAACTCATCTTTAATGGTTTGATAAGCGTTAGTTAAAGTAGAAATGTCTTTGCCCATGATGGTTTCCTAATGAAATATGGTTTTCGATACCGTTTATGATTTTGAACAAAATCAGTCTGTAATCCTGCTGCCGTCACTATTGTGGTTATTTAAAATGCTGCGAATATGCCGATCAGATAACATGTATTGACCAACCAATTCACGAACAGAAGCGCCCGTGCTGTATTGGTAAATGATGTTTTTATTTCGCTGTTGTCTTGCAACTTGCGCGTCACGTGGGATATAGATTTTTTCACCGCCGAAATGCGCGATTAACGCCATCACAGCCGCCTCGCCGATAACTTCAGTTAGATGTGCCACTAAGGGTGCGCCACGACCTTTATCGGTTTTGGGGATTTCTAACGACATGCCGCCAAACTCTTTGCACTGCATTAACTGCGTCGCTGCCTCGTTGCCAATCACCGACTTTAAGAGAGTGACTGTTCCAGTTGCGTTTGATGACATAAAAATTTTCCCCAATTTTTGGTAGTACTAAATACCTAAAAATTGTAGGTGACAGGCTTCATCTCAATAAGGTGATGCACTTCATTACTAGGGTAGAATCATGGCCTGAGCGGTTGTTTCCAATGGGAACGGTTAGTGGCTTCGGCACCTATGATCCGGTTCGAATCCGGCGCCGCTCACCCTTTCGTGCGCGCTTAATATGATTGATGGCGCATCTCTTTATGCTATATTTTGCATTGAGCGATTGTTTCCAATGGGAATGGTTAGGGGCTTTACGGCTACTATGATCCGGTTCGAATCCGGCGTCGCTCATTTTGCACAACTAGTCATTACATGCTATTGTGAGCGGATAGGTATCATCGTCTTGGACGTAATGGTTGGGGGGGAATAGACATCGCCAGTTGCCTGCTTCTGCATTATTTTCTTTCACTCGACCTTCACCCCTTCACCTACGCTCAAAAAAGCCATACTAATGGCGTTAAACCCCCGTTAAAAAATGCGCAATTTGTTTTTCTGTGGATTGGCATCAACTGCGCATTAAAACGGCTTAAATCGCGTTTAAATCATTGCTTGCTTTTTCCGTGCAATGAAAATGCAATGAATACTAAAAAAGCCGCTTGTGACAGCGGCTTTTTTTTGCGTTACACATAGGCTTAGCTTTGCGCGAAGGTTTCCTCTAGCACGGCTTTTAGTTGTTCAAGCGCCGCATCATCTTTAGCACGCTTCATTGGCGAATCATTTTGACGCGGCGCTATGGGATTGAGTGCCTTCTCTTCAAAAACTTCCAAACGGCGAATGTCTTGATAAGGATTTTCTAAAAATTGATTATTTAACGCTCGCATTTCTTCGCCTAGCTTTCGTAACAGGATGCCGATCCCGTAAGTAGTGTCATTAGGCACTTCGTCCCCAGCACGCAGCATCAAACCTCCAATTGCTGCAACACCTGCGCCAATATCATCCACGTTATTAAACAAACTTTCGGTTGCATATGCTGGTTTCATTTTATCGCTTCCTTTGCTATGGTAGGTGTGGTGTTGGTGCTTTGCTTCGCTGTGTTGTTAATCCATTTATTCAAAGCAGCAATGAGTTTTTGCATCCCTTCTCGCTTTAAAAACCGTGGGTTTGTTACTTTGCAAACCTTGGCGCAAAAGGCGATTAATCGCGCATCTCTGTAACCTTCTTTTATGCCTAGCTGCTTGCACAGTTTCTCTACCGTTCCCCATTGCGCGGGTGTGGGGCGGTCGTCTGTGTTGGTTGCACCGCGCATAGCTAGGTCGTGGGGATTTTCTAGGGCATTTAACGCTCTCAGTTTCTTCGTGACAGCGGCTAATTCGTCTAAGGTGCAATCCTTCGTGCTGCGCTTGCCAATGATGCTTTCTAGCCATGCGCGATAATCCGATTCGTCTGTGTAGCCTAGACGTTTTGCGCCTAAGTGAATCATTTTTGAGTAGTTTGCTTTAGTGGTCATATGTAACCTTTCGACACGGCTTCTAAACTGAGTTCATCAATGTATTTGTATTGAGCAATACTTGCTTTCAAAAAACCGACCATTTGATGCAAACCTTCCTTCTTCGCTATACGCAAGCACATCTCCGTTTCTTTCTTACCCTTTACGTGATAGGCATCAATTACCTTGCGTATATCGTCTTCGGTCACGCCCTTGCTGACGACACGGTATGGGGTCATTCGTCCTAAAATCTGTTGCGCTTTTTTGCGCCTCAGTTCTTGGTAAATCTCATCATTGCCTAGAAGAACAACACCGAACAAACCAGCATCAATGAAGCTGCGCAAATTATTTATCATAGGCATGACGCTATCTTTTTTAACGTCTAACATTTGCTGCGCTTCGTCAATAATCAACACGCCATGTTTGCCCTCTGAAAACCGCTCGATGTAATCAAAACTCTGCGACTCACTACGCGAATCATTGCTACTTGCACCCATTGCAAGGGCAATCAATTGCAGCAAGCCTTTTGATGTGGCGTAAGCGGGTTTCATCGTGATACGCCACACAGGACAATCAAAGCCTTCGGTCTTACGCACCTCCTCTAGATACGCCTCAATGCCTGTTGTTTTTCCACTACCCGAAGTCGCAGAAAAATCAATCAAAAAGCAATGGTTTCGCGCTCGTTTAATTGCCTTCACCACGTCACGGGTAACGCTCGTTTCAATGGTTGCAGGAACGCTTTGCGCCTCTTTTGAACGATCAATATCAAGCTGGTTAAACTTAGCTTCAAGCGTGCTTTCGATGACTTCTGCCAAGGTATTTTCACCAATTCTTTGGCCAAAACGAAAATGAGAAAAGTTTTTAGTCCACGCATCCAAGTGCACCACGTCCAAGCCCGTATCTTTGGCAATAGAATGTAGCGATACGCCACGGCGTAGCTCCTCCGCCAATCGGTGTTTTAGTCGCTCCCATCGGTGATGCCACGCTTTTACCTTGATTTCTTTTTCCTCATTGGTTAAACCTCCAAATTCGGAGCGCCATTGCATCTCAAAATTCCAATTTGCGTCACGGTCAACGGATGTTTCTAGTTCGGTCTTTACAGCGTTAAATAGTTCGTCTAACATTGGGTTCCTCACGTTAAGTGATGTGATGATGCGGGTTTCTGCCCCGCGTCATCGTTGTAGTTTCTGGTAATTGCACGTCCTTAGCCCTTTATTAGCTTGCGCGGCGATATTGGGCTAATTTTTTCTCCTCTTGTTCAACAAGTTTTTCCCGCTCTGCCAGTATTGCGTCACGTCGTTTTCTTTCTGCTTCTGCGTCGTCTGCATTTGTCATTTCTTCCTCGTCATGTTCAATCAGTATCTTGCCCGTCGCTTTGTGTTTTAACGCATTGGGGTTGCCCTCCACAGGTTCAAATGCGCTCACTGGTGCGGCCAATTCTTTTGGTTTGGTAGACGGTGCAATGATGTGCTCTCCCGTTGAGAACGTTATTGGTGGCAAACTCATCGGGCTATTTGCATCCGGCACTATCGCCGTGCCCTTATTCTTGGCGGCACTTATTGCTTGCCTGCGGGTCTTCATGAATTCGCCCTTATGAGCCATGTGCGCTTTAACATTTTTACCGTCCGACGATTCCAGAAAATCAATCCGTCCCATTGGTTTCGCGTCACAAATAAACACGTCGCCGCGATACACAGACACAGGCGCATTCGGTTCACCCCATTCGTAATGCACGTTAAACATGCCGTCGCGCTCAGATAAACGTAAGTCGGATAGTTCTACCGCCCAATATTTCATCGGCAAGGCGTAGCCTTTCATCTTGAATCGGAATGATGAATCTTTGGCGTCCAGCTTTAAGGCCACCACGCCCATTTTGCAGCGCCGAATTTGTGAGGCATTAGGGATGCGGGATTGTTTAGATTGTATTAATTCTTCATAGAGAGCATCAGGCGTTTTATGATTCATGCCATCACCACGGTGCGGCTCCTTGCCAAACGCTTCGATTTCTTTAATCAGCTTTGCCGCGTACGTTTCCACAAGAACCGCGTTTTTTACATTGAAGTCTTCGGGCTTGTTACTGGGAGTGTTGCCGCAATACGCCCCCGCAAAAATTGGGTGCTTGTCCACTCTCTCGGCAATGTTGCGCCACCATGACTCAATAGGTTTATCCCGCCCTTGGCCGGGCTTTGACCATTTCACGGTTACGCCAAGCGCGGATAATATGCCTGTCGCCTCGTCTACGTTGTGCTTAAATCGGTAGCGGGTTTTTTGTTGTCCGGTAAATGCTTTATTGGCATACTCGCGCCCGTTATCGAGACTGAACTTGTCTGGTATTACCATGGTTCGTGATAACGCAGAACCAAACACGCCCAAAACCGCTTCAGCGTCCGGCGCGTGACATAAGCGAATTCCCAGTACTTTTCGGGTTCTCACATCGCGTATGGCAATCGCGAATGGTCGGTTAACCGTGCCATCCGGCCAGCGACACCAAACGTCTGCTTTGCGGCCGTCTGATTCCCATAATTGATTGACCGTTAAAGACGCGTAATCACGCTCCACCGTAGGGAAGCCACGTTCAAGCGCTTTTGCGCCGTCGTACATCCATGCAGGTTCTTCTTTAAGCCGCTTCGCTATCGTGTCTTCGCTAGGGAGAACCCAGCCTTTGCCCTCTCCCGCCTTTTGCGCTTCTCGAATCAATACGCGCAAATTGGTAGATGGTGATTTCATCTTTAACGCTCTTATGAATTCATAGGCGTCCGGCGTGAATTCTGCGCGTTCCCGTCCGCCGCGATGATTCGGGCAAAGCAACGGGAGCCAATGTTCACGCGGGTGGTGCTTGGTCATATTGAAGTCACGGTAGAGCGTGGCACGGGAAACACCGTGGCTTTGACGCATTGCTTGCTCTGCATAGCTCACGCTTAAGCCCGTATTGCGTAGCTCCAAATAGGCAAGCAAGGTATCCAACGATTCTTGCGCCTTGGTCTTAAAGTTGCGGCCTTTGCGCTCGAAACGCTCCCATAGCTGTGCATATTCGTCATGCGCTAGTGGTGGCGGGGTTAACATTACGTCCTTCGCGCCTGTCTTTTCGATTGCGGCTAGGGCAAATTTCTTAGCGTAGGCTTTTTGGGCGCTTGCGGGTAGGCTGGTTATTGGGATTAGCCAAGTATATTTTCCTTGGTTTAATTCCTTCTTCGCATCTTTGTACCTGCCTGCATCGCAACGTTTTCGAATAGACCTCGGAACAATCCCCTCCAATTCTGCAACTTCTTCAACCGTCAAATAGTTATTTGCAAGTTCCGCCAGTTCCGCACCACTTTTAGACGCGGTTTGGTCATAAATTTCACTAGATATATGAAGAAACTCAATAACGGTGCGGGTTTCGGTGGGTGCGGAACTTGGTTCCGCATGTTTGCGCAAAAGTTCCGCACTATTCACCTCGTTCACGGAACTTTTTTCTTCCATTTCGACGTTTTGGTTCCGCACATCAAGCGTTAAATTCTGCTTTTGAATGCTCTCAGTCATGGAAGCCCTTAAGCGGTGATTTCGCCGTGTTTTAAGCCCAGCTTGACTGCTGCTTTATGACTTTCACCAATGCGCCCCGTAGTACGACCTCTAAGCAACGAATGCACTACCGCAGGTTGCAAGCCATTATCAATCGCCCAGCCACGTACGCTAAGTCCTTTGTGTGCGAACTCTGCCAACACCTCTTGACGTGTTCTAAGTGCCTTTTGTTCCATGTGCTCTCCTGTTAAGATGTGGATTACGAAAACATATATTGTTCTCAATTGAGATAATGATCCAAATTGAGAACAATGTCAACAGGATTTATTGTGAATAATTTTGGACAGCGATTAAAAGAAGAGCGTGAAAGGCTTGGTAAGACGCAAGCCGATTTCGCAAAAGCTGGTGGTGTGGGGCGTACCGCTCAATTCAACTATGAAAGAGAAGAAAGGCGTCCGTCATCAAGTTACCTTAGCGGCATAGAGGCGCTAGGAGCAGATTCGCTCTACATAATGACAGGCAATCGCCAAGGCAAAGATGGGGCGTGGGGGCGCGTTTATGGCCGAATGCTTTACACGATTGAAATGTTGCTTGGCTTAGAGGAAGGAAGATTGGAAAAAATAGCTGTGATGGTGAAACAGGTTGACGAAGTGCTTGATGATGCGACGAAAAACCGTGGATTGGTAAGTTACGAAGATTTCTTTGTCGCTATGGCAGACTGGTTAAAGACTTCCACAAAGATAAGTGACTTTACCGATTTACATTTGTTTGCGGAGATTGTTGGTGAGGTAGACAAAGAAATTATTCGAAGAGGAATAACCGTTTCCCCTGAAAAAAAAGCTCACGTTTTAGTCATGCTATATCGTACTTTTAAGCCAACAGGCAAAGTAGATATGTCGGTCTTAGTACAAACACTGAAATTGGCTGTGCCGGAAGAATTTGAATTTTACCGATCCCCACATTAGTGCAAAATTAAACGTGGGTTAGTTCAAATTCAAATGCAAATCCAAGTCGCCAAAAACAAAAGGGCGTTACCAACAAAAATTGGTAGCGCCCTTTTTTCAACTAATTTCCGCAATTGGTTTGAAACCTTCCATTAACCTACCATTTACCACTCATTTTTATATCAATAGTTTCAAAATATGTGCGGTTTTTTACCATTTTTTTGCATTTTGTTTCAGAACCAAATTTGCACGAGAACCCCGCAAAATCCCCGCCACGCTTAGCTTTCAGCCTCCCGCCGCTCAATTTCTGAATGTCTCAAAACAATCACCCCCCCTCAGGAAGGGATTTTTTCGGGTGAAAGACGTGGTAGCCCCTTAATTTTAGAGTGTCACTGTTTTGACAAGTCAAGGAGGTGCACAAAATGGCTGTCACTGATTATGAATCCTATTCTGATTGGTATAAAAAGGGACCACTTTCCTCATATGTAAAAATATCTGGTATGGCTGGCGATGCTATATCCGTCATTGAAGCAAGCCAACCAGCGGGCGACATGTCCGATCCACCCGTTAATGAATTGGTGTTGATGCGTACAACTTCGGTTGGCATACCCTTTGAATTCGATTTTGGGGCGGGTCGATTTTCTGGTATTGAAAATTTCGGCGACTTTCACCTTGTGGCCCCCAACACTGTTTCCGATATTCAAGTGCATGCCCATCACTCGTGCCAACTCTTTAGTCTGCCTGCAGAAAGCTGCCATTCACTACTTGATGGAACACACGCAAATGGTCTAGATTTTGGCGTTTTGCATAGTCAATTATTCCGTAGTGATTTGTTGAACTCACTATGTGAACGGCTTGTAAGCATTATTCACAATACTTACCAGCCAAGCCGATTATTTGTTGACGGCGCAGCCATGCTTCTTTTGGGAGAATTGAGCGCACTTTCAGGCAATAAGATCTCGCCAACACCTAAGGTCAATGGGGAAGATTGGCGAATTCGGCGCACGATGGAACAAATCGATGCTCGTCTTGGCGAGGACGTAGGCTTGCCCGAGCTTGCTGCGAGCGTCAATCTTTCACCATCTCATTTGAATTGCTTGTTTCAAGCAACGACGGGCATGTCGCCACACGCATGGCTGCTGAAAAGAAAAATCGAACGTGCCTGTGACCTTCTCCGCGACCCTCGTCTTTCGGTCACGGAGATCGCTCACGTGTTAGGTTTTTCATCGTCGCAACATTTTGCAACAGCTTTCAAACAACATAAAACAGTTACACCTAGCGCATGGCGAAGAAATAATCCACAGAGCTTGGATGCTTTTACGGCTGGCAAGAAAGTTGGTAAAGGTATTTAGTCGTCAATATTTCTCTGAATGAACAAAATTTCACATCAACGTAAAGCTGCTGCTCTTGCCTCATTTTTTGCTTTTTCAAACGCTTCGGCCGTTTCATTTTCGCCGCGCATCTTACTTCCGTAGAACCAGACGTTCTGCACATCATCAATGCCCGCAAAATTGAACCAGTCAGTCAGATGAGGCGTGGAATGGTCAACGCCATACGCTTTACTTAAACCCGGCATGTAAATTGCGGCCGTTGAAACAATAGTCGCCCGTTTGTTTTTGAGTAAGCCGATATACCCAACTTTTGGATCCCAACCAAACAAGGTCCCAGGCATCGTCAACAGATCAACGTATTGTTTGAGCTTATATGGCGTGCCAAAATTCCATAGCGGTGTCGCGAAAAGGTAATCATCGGCAGCGTTGAAACGATTGAAAATGCCAACCAGTTCGTCGTATACAGTCTTCTGCTTTTCGTTCATCGCTGGTTCGCCAAAAAATGAGACTTTTGCGGCGGCACTATCCCCATCAAACTCGGGCAAATTGGCTTCCCAGAGATCGATTTCATCAATCTTCGCGTCAGGATATTTTTGTTGATATGCACTTAAGAATTCATCCGCAAGTTTGAGACTCACAGATTTTTCTTGACGAGGTGAGGCTTTAACGTAGAGTAATTTTTTCATGATAGATCCTTTTTAAATGTCGTTTCCTAATAAAATTTCGCGGTTTTCGTGTGCATCAAATACCTTGCCAGCAATTTGCCAATCGTTGTCAATTTTTACAAGTATAAAAAAATCAGTATAGTGAATACCGTGCCAATTTCTGCAATCAATACGTAGACTTGCGGCGGTGCCAATTACATCAATTGCCTCAATTTCAACGGCTAGCAATGTCGCCGGTTCATTCTCATCCAAAAAATTAAAAAATTCCTTGGCGGAGAGATCCACGAAAGCGCCGTGAAGGTAGCCGCGAATACGCGCATCAAACATAAAGTCTGCTTGTACTAATTTGCTGTTCCCCAATTGCGCAGCGCTAAGATAGCGTGCAGCAATCTGGCGAATTTGAGCAAAATCTTCCTTTAAATGTTCACTCCCGATAGGGCTCGAATTTTTATATTCCATACTGGCTTTAATTTCCTTGACAGAGGTAAAAAGGTTATGACTGCCCATTACTCTCAAATTCAAAATCTGCTAATGACGAAAATTTCTTCAACAATGAGTATTTCTTGTAGAAAAAAAATTTAAGCGCCTCGTTCAAAAAAATCGCATCAAGTTTAAAAAACGACGATCATATGTAAATTTTTTTAAAAAATTTTCTTCTATGATTGTCGTATGTACCATATAAAAATAGACTTTTAGTAGCAATAGTAGACAACCGTTATGATTGCCTCGAAAAGAGATAACAGGGACAAATAACGTTGTTTAAACAACTTCAAAAATATTGGTATTAATTGGCTTCCACTGCTGAAGATAAACTACAAACGAACGCGTGGCACTAAAACGGCATCATCAAATCAATCGCCGCGGTGAGTTGATGATTTTTCCCTGTTCCGACAACACTTTTATTACCCAAGCTAAATTGGCGGTGTGAGTTGGTGTCAAGGTCATATCTCAGTTCCGTACGAAAGGTCACTCCCGAATAACTTACCTGTTTTTCAAACCAGGGCTTAAAGGTTATTCCAATTGTCTGTTCGAAATAATTACCTGGACTGCCGTACGAAGTATTTTTATCGCCCTTCAAGGTGTTTGCCACATCTAAATTCCCAGGGAATGCACCAACATAAAAACCTTGTTTGTCTCGAAAAAATTCTGTTCTTGTGTTGAAAGTGACTCTCTCATTTAATTGATAAGAAAGATACCCGGCCACCCCAAATGCGTCCGCCGGTATGCGGCGCTCATTTATGCCTGCGACACCATATTCATCATGAATATATTGGGCTTCAACAACGGTGCTGAGTTTGTTGCTCACTTTATACGTCAGGAATACATCATTGATATATCTCAAAAACTTGTCGAGTCGAGGTTGACTCTGAACATTTGGATTCTCGGCTCCAATGTGCGTAAGTGCGAGCAACGTTAATTTGCCATCTAATAAATTATTTAAACCAAAACCAGCCAATAAAGCCGCCGAATTATTATTATCTCCACGCGTAATGGATGTATTTACGCCAGCGTCGACACCCAGATAAAAATCCAACACTGAATCGTTATGAATCTGCGCAAAAAAACCTGTATGTCTTGTCGGATTTCCAAAT